>JAUWME010000509.1 GCA_030613285.1 Candidatus Zymogenus sp.
CTCGGTTTTCCACCCGGGACATCAGAGACATCCAGGCCCTCTTTAACCTTACGTGGTGCGGTTATTTTATGAGGAGCCAATTTGTTGAGATCGCCGAACTTCTTAAAAAGGGGAGGGATTACACTGAAGATGACAAGGCAATAATTGTCAAACTCCAGATAGACGTCATGAAAAGCCTGCTCCCCCTTTACAAGCAGGCATCAGACGAGGGGATAATAGAGCTTTCCACAAGCCCCTTTTACCACCCAATCCTCCCGCTTCTAATTGACACAGATTCGGCAAAGAGGGCAATGCCCGATGTCTCACTTCCGGAACGCTTCTCAAGTCTTGATGATGCGGAGAATCAGATAGACCTCGGTTTACTATATTTCGAGGAAAAAACGGGTATACTGCCAAAGGGTTTGTGGCCATCGGAAGGCTCTGTCTCTCCGGAGATTATTCCACTTCTCAATTCTTCCAACATAGAGTGGACGGCCACCGATCAGGACATTCTTTTTAACTCCCACATTGAGGGAAACGCCAACCCGGACCTCTATTCACCTTATACCGCCACCTTTGAGGGAAGTTCCGTGAATATCGTCTTTCGTGACAGGGGGTTGTCTGACCTGATTGGTTTTTCTTACGCCCAAAACGATCCTGAAAAAGCGGTCGGCGATTTTCTGAAGCAGATAAATAGAATTGCGGACGACAGGGTAGGAAAACCCACCCTCATCACCGTTATCCTCGACGGCGAAAACCCATGGGAGGGTTACAAGGATAGCGGCGAGGGGTTTTTGCGGGGGGTTTATGAGGCTCTCTCAAAAGGGAATACATCAAAAAAAGCAATTTCAAAAAAAATAGGAGCAGCAACGATAGGGGGATACCTTGAAGAGAACCCGCCAACACAAACCATCGACCATCTTCACTCCGGCTCGTGGATAAACCACAACTACGGGGTGTGGATTGGCCACCCCGAAGACAACAGGGCGTGGGATTTGGTCTCCCTTGCCAAAAAACACCTTGTAGAGATTGAGAAAAGCAAAGGAGAGGAAATTTCACAGGAAACATTAGAAAATGCCCGGGACTCCCTTTATATCGCTGAAGGAAGCGACTGGTTCTGGTGGTACGGCGACGATTTTCATACCGATTTGACCGATGAATTCGACTCCCTCTTTAGGGAAAATCTCAAAAACGTCTTTCGCCTGACGGGAGAAGAACCCCCAGAAGCCCTCTCATATCCAATTTCGGGGGGGGGAAAAGAGCTTGTGATGGCACCACCGTTGGGATTTATCGAACCAAAAATCAACGGGGCAATAAACGACTACTACGAATGGGCGGATGCGGGAAAATACGAATACAACCCAACCTTTGGCTCCATGTTCGGCGGAAAAACAATTGTGGAGACACTCTATTTTGGGTTTTCCCTCAAAAACCTCTATGTAAGGCTCAAAACCGCAGACCCAGCTTTCTTCAATGAGGGGTTCGAAGTGGATTTTTATATAAGGGCGGAAAAACCATACAAATTGACTTTCCCGTTAAAGCAGGGGACAGACAAATTCACCCTCTGCTCCCGCATCGAAGATGAAGGCTACGAAAAAGCAGGGGAGTTTGATACCCTCGGAATTGATTCAGTCGTGGAATTTTCTCTTCCATTTTCGGCCCTTGAACTAAAAGAGGGCGACACTTTTGAGTTTTATTTCAAAATCACCGCCGGCAACATTGGAATAGCTCGCTGTCCTCGACGGGGGGGAATTACCCTTCGGGTGCCGGGGGAGAACTTTGAGAAGTTAAATTGGAGCGCTTAGATGAGAATAAACCTCATTATCGGGATTCACAACCACCAGCCTGTGGGCAATTTTCCATGGGTCTTTGAGGATGCTTTTGAGCGCTCCTACGGGAAGTTTTTAGACATCCTCATGGAGCATCCCGAAATAAGGCTTACAATTCACAATACCGGCCCCCTTTTTGACTGGATTGAAGAAAACAGGCCACAATATATTGAAGACTTAAATGGACTT
>JAUWME010000193.1 GCA_030613285.1 Candidatus Zymogenus sp.
TGGATAGAAGGATTTTTCATAGAGAACGTAAGTTTGAATACAGTCTCGAACTTTTAGCTAAATCACTTCCAATTATGGAGAAAATAAATGAGATGGAGACTAATGGAAAATTAGGAAAGGAAGAAGCAGGAGTGTGGAGGACAAAAGTTAATGATGGTGTAAATAAATTTTTAGAGGCTGGAATGATAATCCCAGAGATGAAAGAGAGAACTACCTTTAATCTTAGGGAACTAATGGCGCCAGAACAAAAACTGTTGGAAGACTCAACTGAGAGTGTTGAAGAAGAAGAGGAAAAACCAAAGAAAAAACCGAAGAAGAAAAAACAGAGTGAAGAAGAGGAGTAGTAAAATAGAACGATAATGCAGGTATCTGCAAGTCAGTACGTCTTTCTTAAACTATTTATCTCAAAGAGGCCAGCGGTGCCAAGGGGCTTTAAATCACGACTTGGCTATCTTATTCCGCCGCCAGATTCCCCTTAACCTCAGGGAGTTTCCTACCACAGAAACTGAGCTGAACGCCATAGCCGCCGCCGCAAAGACAGGACTTAGAAATATCCCAAAAATCGGGTACAGCACCCCCGCCGCTATGGGAATTCCAAGGCTGTTATAAAAAAACGCCCAAAAGAGGTTTTGCTTTATCACCCTCATGGTGAGCTTTGAGAGCACAATGGAATTGGGCACATTAAGGAGGTCGTCCTTGACCAGCGTGATGTCCGAGGCCTCGATGGCAACGTCAGTCCCAGCGCCGATGGCAATGCCGGTATCCGCCTCCGCCAGTGCCGGGGCATCGTTGATGCCGTCGCCCACCATGGCAACAATCTTCCCCTCCCCTTTGAGCCTCCCAATCTCTTTTGCCTTGTCGCCGGGGAGAACCCCGGATAGGATTTTTTTAATTCCCAACCCGCTCCCAATGGCACGGGCGGTCTTTTCGTTATCCCCTGTAATCATCCCTACCTCAAGGCCCATTTTCTTCAAAACTGCGACTGCATTTTTGGCGCTCGCCTTCGGCTCGTCACGAATTGCCAAAAACCCCAAGACAACATCAGCCTCGGTTACAAAGACGACGGTTTTCCCCTCATTTAGAATCATCTCGGATTTATTGAGTAAGTCATTTGGTACCTTCTTACCATTTTTCATTAAATTGAGACTTCCAACAGTCACCCTCTTTCCCTTCACCGTGGCCACAGCCCCAAGCCCGGTCTTGGCCTCAAAGTTGGTGGCTTTAAGTTTTTTAACGCCGTCCTCCTTCCCCCATTTCCCCCTATCAATATTAACTATCGCACCGGCAAGGGGGTGCTCGGAAAGTGCCTCAACGGCAATTGCAACGCTCAAGAGCCGTTCGGTCTTAACCCCCGCACTCGTAACAACGTCGGTGACAACCGGCTTTCCCCTGGTGAGTGTCCCAGTTTTGTCGAAGATAACTGTGTTGAGTTTATATATTTTTTCGAGGCTCTCCCCGCCTTTTATCAATATCCCGCTTTCCGCACCCAGGCCGGTTCCCACCATAATTGCCGTAGGTGTCGCCAGACCCATGGCGCAGGGACACGAGATAATCAACACCGAAACGAAGGTTAGAAGCGCCCGTGAAAAATCGTGCCCCGGCACAACAAAGTACCAGACCAGAAAAGTCACCGTGGCGATTATAATCACAGTCGGCACAAAGACCGCAGCCACCCTGTCGGCCAACCGCTGTATCGGCGCTTTCGACCCTTGGGCCTGTTCAACAAGCGCAATTATCTGGGAGAGGGCGGTGTCCGCCCCCACCTTGGTGGCCCTAAATGTAATGCTTCCACTGCTGTTTAGTGTGGCGCCAAACACTTCTGCCCCGTCCATCTTTTCCACGGGGCGGCTTGGTCCGGTCAGCATCGATTCATCCACGTAAGATGATCCCGTCAAAACGACACCGTCAGTGGGGATTTTCTCACTGGGTTTGACCAATATCGTATCGCCCGGCAGGAGCTCCTCCACGGGGATGTCATCTTCAGTTCCATCGTTTCGAATCACCCTTGCGGTCTTGGCTCGAAGGTCAAACAATCTTTTAATGGCGGAGCTCGCCTTCCCCTTGGCCTTCGCCTCCAAAAGCCTCCCCAGGAGGATTAAGGTTACGATCATCGCCGCGCCGTCAAAGTATACGTGAGGAGACTTAAAGAAAGTCGGAAAAAATATCGCCGCCGCAGAGTAGAGATATGCGGAGAGTGCCCCCATTGCCACAAGGCTGTTCATGTCAGAGGTTCCCTTTAAGAGAGCCTTTGCTGCGCCCACAAAAAATCGGCTACCCACCCAGAACAGTACCGGCGTTGTAAGTACCATCAGCACTGGGAGGAGAATCCCCCTGTCAATATTTGCAACAAAGGGAAAGAGCTTTGGCATGGAGCCAATGAAGATGATGATGGAAAGGATGACGCCAACAGCGAGCTTTGTGGTCAAAAGACGAATCTCCCGTTCCTTTTCTACCTCCAGGGGGTCTTCTTCCATCTCCCCCACAATGCCCAGAAACTCGTACCCCGCCTTTGCCACCACGTCCTTGATGTCCTTTACCTTGACCATTTTGGGATTGTAGGTGACCGTTGCCTTGTTGGTGGCAAGGTTCACGCCCACTTTAAATATTCCATCTACTTTTGAGATGGCATTTTCCACCCGCCTCACACAGGCGGCACACGTCATCCCGCCGACAGAGAAGGTTATTGTGGTTTCCCCAACTTTGTCTTTAGCAACAGAATCTATAACCTTGTATCCAAGGTCAGAGACCGTCTTCTCCATCTCTTCGGCGGTAATTTTGTCGGCATCATAGGATATAGACGCCGATTCTGTGGCTATGTTTATTTCGGCTTTCTCAATCCCATGGAGTTTATTAAGCCCCTTTTCGAGACGAACAACACAGCTTGCGCACTCCATCCCCGAAATCTTTAGCGTAACATTATCCGACTCCATATCCTGCGTCCTTTATTTTTTTCAGAACAATTGCCATATCAACAAATCCCTTTTCGTCGAAGGTTGCTTCTCCACCCTCAAGATTCACAGAGACATTTTCAATCCCGTCAATACCATCAAGGGTTTCGGTAACTGTTTTGACACAATGCTGGCAAGTCATCCCAGTAATTTTAATTGTACTCATAACAAAACCTCCTATGATAAAAGTCTACTCCAAAAAGTTGGAAATTGTGTCATTGCCTGCTTGACTTGGAATTAAGAATAATATGATTTTATTTTTAGCCTGGATTCCCGCTTACGCGGGAATGACAGATGCTGTCATCCTCAGCGAGACAAAGGAATCCATTATTCTGTCATCCTCAGCTTGACTGGGGATCCAGAATGATATCCACTGGATTCCCGTTTCCCAAGGGAATGACATTTAACGCTTGATTAAAATAGTCGTTCCACAATTTGTCGTGAGCTATTACCATACTGTTTTTGTAGTGTATATATGTATAATAATCCCAAATACTCAATATGTCAAGACGAATTAAAGGCACCACTCAACTTTATGCTTGACATAATTGGTGATGATGGTAGTCTTATCACAATATTTCAACCATCTGTAAAAGGAAACTAATCCATGGAAAATGCAATACCCTTGGTTCTCATCTCAATTTTTTACGTCCTCTTCCCTGCCTTTATCATCTACCTTACCCAAAAATATTCCATAATCGACAAGATTGGGGCGGCCCTTATCTGCTACGGCGTAGGGATTTTGATGACATTGATATGGGCGGTTCCAGAAAACGCCGGAGGCCTTCAGGAAATCTTTTTAATGTTGACTGTTCCCCTGGCGATTCCCCTTATGCTTTTTAGCATGGATTTTATAAGGTGGTTGAGGCTTGCGCCAAGGACCATTATCTCCCTCATCTTTATTATAATCTCGGTCTTGACGGCAACTACAGTAGGTTTTTTAATCTTCAGAGACTCAATACCGGGAGAAGCCTGGAAGGTAGGTGGAATGTTGATTGGTGTTTACACCGGCGGCACGCCCAATCTCACAGCTATCGGCCTGGGCCTTAATGCATCAAAAGAAATAATTGTACTGACTAATACCGCCGATATGCTTGCTTGTATTCCGTGGATATTCTTTATCCTTCTTGTCGGCCAAAAGTTTATGAACCTGTTCCTACCGAAGTTTGAGTCTGCAAAGGGAAAAGGGGAGACAGCCGAAGGAGATGACTCGTTAAATGCCTCTGATAAAATGGATTTTAACGACTACACGGATATTTTCAAGGGACGGATTGTTGGTCCTCTTTCCTTGGCGTTTCTACTGGCCCTCGTCATCTTTGCTACGGCAGGGGGGCTCAGCATGGTAGTACCTGGCGATTACCAAATGGCGGTGGTGATGCTGACCATCACAACCCTCGGTATCGTCTCTTCATTTATTGTGCGTATCAGAAACATCAAAAAGACCTTTCAGCTGGGGCAGTATATCGTCGTTGTTTTCTGCCTCGTGGTCGGATCAATGGCGGATATTGAAAAGCTCTTCACAATTGCCTTGGGTGTCGTTGGCTACACAGTCCTTGTTGTTTACGGTTCTTGGATTATACATATGTTGCTTTCAGCAATCTTCAGGATTGACACCGATACGACGATTATCACATCAATGGCGGCGATCTGTTCACCACCGTTTGTTCCAGTGGCGGCAAGCGCCCTTAAAAATAAAGAGATTGTCGTCTCCGGCCTTACCACGGGGATTATCGGCTACGCCATTGGTAACTACCTGGGGATTCTTCTGGCACCCCTTCTCTTAAAAATCCCCTAACACGGGGCTGCTGGTATGTTTGGGGGTTTGCTGGAATATAATGAACAGTGGAATCTGTGGGAGATTCACGAGAGAGATTTGAAAGTGGAAACTCAATAGAAGCGCAAATAGAATTTGTTGAAACGGGGAAGGACGCTGAAAAAAGATGTCAGCTCCTTCCCCTTTTAATAGTAAAGAAATAGAGGCCGAAGATCAACGGCGGGAGAAAGAGAATCAGTGGAACCGTGGTGTGATTGAAAATGGGCAGGGTGCCGTCAAGGCCGAGGGCCGGGAACCGCCCATGGCTTCCAAAGGTCAGTGCGATGTCGTGCATCGGCCCACTAAAAAACATAAACGAGATTAGAATCGTAAAAAGAGATTCGATGTAAAAAACTGCTGGTGTCCAACTTTTTATATTTCGCTTAACTATCTGGTTTCTGAAAATAAGGGAAAGGACGATCCCGGGGAGGAGAAGGGGAGCCAATATCCACCAGCCAATCAAAATCCCGTAATAGAATTGATAGATAATCGATAGTGTTGATACAGAAAGGAACATCAAGGAGAGAAAGACCACCTTGACAAGGAGTAGATACCTCAAGATATTTCCAGATAATGTTTTCATTTCTTGTTCCAA
>JAUWME010000354.1 GCA_030613285.1 Candidatus Zymogenus sp.
TAGGTTTAGAAGGTGACAGGGTAAAGGGAAAAGCATACCCTTCTTGTTGAGAAATATCGCTAAGGGAATAAATACTTGAAATGGATGTTGTCGTGCTTATATTGTGTAATTGCCCGTTCCCTTTTTTCTTCTTTGATTCAATAGGTGTCATTTTACTTATTTTTTTGAGATTTCTTTTCGACCTTGTCTAATTCGTCTTCCAACCAATTCTTTAATTGCTTTGCTAAAGTAGGATTTAGCACTATGCTTGTTTCAAATCGTCTTTCTACTTGTTTCTCTGCCACCGTTTCTTCATATAATCCTTTACTTACTTTTTCTAATCGGCTTATGTCGTCTATGTATTGGTGTGCTGTAAAGAAATTGATTTCCAAATTCATTCCCATTGGAGTCTTTAGGCCCACATAGTTATCTGGAGTTATAGATCTATAGTCATTTGCGTATGTATTTATAAATTCTATTCCAGAATCTTTTTTTTCTGGTTTTTTCTCTGCCATCTTTCACTCCTTTAATTAAGCACTTTTTTTCTCAACCTCTCCGCCGCTTTCCTTTGTAATTTATCAAAACTATAGTAATCGATTCATCTTCGCTTTGAACTATATCTTACTAAAGTATATCAAAAAAACTGAAAAAACACAAAAACTATTACTTAATTGAAAAAAAATTTATTCTTTTTTCTTTGCTCAAGGACGATGTCCAGCAGGTTTTTAATGGCGTTACTGACACCGTTTCTCAATAATTTCGGTCAGCTCCGCCGGAGACGGGATGGAGCCGGGGGGGTTCCCGTAAAAATCGACCGTGGTGTCTCCCAGGACTGATAGCCTGACGTCCTCGACCATCTGGCCCGTGTTGAGCTCAATCACAAGAAAATCCTTGACCCGCTCAGATATTTTCTTGAGCTCATCATTTGGGAATGGAAAGAGGGTGATGGGACGAAAGAGTCCAACCTTATGCCCCTTCTCTCTGACCCTGTCGATGGCGGTTTTTGCAATCCGAGAGACAGAGCCGAAAGCGCTGACGATAAGGTCGGCGTCCTCGGTCTTGTACGTCTCAAAGCGGACGTCTTGGATCATGCTGTCGTATTTTTGTTTCAGCTTCCAGTTGTGTTTGGTCAGCTCTCCTTCTGCAAGGTATAGGGATTTTAAGATCCTCTGTTTCCTGCCGTCGGCGCCGGTCAGTGCCCACGGTTTTTCTTCTCTCGGCTTTGTCTCCTTGTGCCTTATCATGGGTTCTTTTATCTGGCCCAGGATAGAGTCGCCCAGAATCATCACGGGATTTCTATATTTATCGGCAAGGTCAAATGCATCGATGGTCAGATCGTACATCTCTTGGACGGAGTTGGGTGCCAGCACCAACATCTTGTAATCGCCGTGTCCTCCGCCCTTGGTGGCCTGAAAATAGTCCCCCTGGGAGGGATGAATTCCACCGAGTCCGGGGCCGCTTCTGGAGATGTTGACGATTACTCCGGGGACTTCGCTTCCCGCCATGTAGGATATTCCCTCTTGTTTCAGGGAGATGCCGGGGCTTGAGGCGGACGGCATTGCGCGCGTTCCTGTGGCAGCAGCGCCCATAACCATGGTGATTGATGCCACCTCGCTTTCGGCTTGGAGAAAGGAGCCGCCGGCCTTTGTGAGGTGGGCGGAGAGATATTCTGGGATGTCGTTTTGAGGAGTGATGGGATATCCGAAGTAGAACTTCAGTCCTGCATCCAAGGCGCCCATGGCGATCGCCTCGTTTCCTTTAATTAAATCCCTCTCTGCGAATTTCGGATTTTCTCCCTGCTCTACTTTTTGGGTCTTTTTTGTCATTTAAATACCTTAATGGCGATGTCGGGACATATCTCTGCACATAGTGCGCACCCTGTGCACTTATCAGGATTGTTACTATTTACTGCGGTGAAATACCCTTGGTCGTTGGAGGAATCTCCGATGACGATGATTTCTTTTGGACATGCATCAATGCATAATCCACATCCCTTACACAAATTAGAATCAATAGTAATTTTCGGCATATTTTTGTTCCAGTATTAACGCCATCCCGTTCCAAGTTCTGGCTTATAGTCTTTGTAATTATTATCCATCATCAGATCGCCCATCGCCTTTGTGGCTTCCTCCTTGTTCTTGTACCACTTTATCCCAACCTTGATGGTACCATCCTTGAGCTCCTTGGTGTATGCGGGGTAACCATCGGCTTTTAGCGATTTTAAGAGTTTGTCGGCCTTTACTTTGTCTTTGGTGGCAAAAACCCGAATGTAGAAGAGCTTGGAGGCATTGCCTGTGGTGTTTTTTGCCACATCATCCTTTGGTTTTGGTGTATTTCCCTTTGGCAGGGTTACGTCATTGATATTGTCACCCTTGGCCACATCTCCGCCACCATTCCCATCACCCAACTTCTCTTCTGTCATTTCACCGTTATCCAGCGTATCGTAGAAGTTGACTTCGGGCTCCTTGTCGTCGGTGGCACCATCATTTTTATCCCCTGTTTTCATTTCATCCAAAGGGTGTGTGGTTTTGTCTGTTTCATCCCCTTTGACAATTACTCCGCCTTTTAGGGCAGAGGATTTGCCTGTCATATAACCTGTGGTAAACAGCAGTGCCCCACAGATTATGGCCACCATTACAAAAAGCGCAATGTGTCGAGGCTCAAGGCTGAACTCGTAGTTGTCCTTTGCCCTCCTGTATTCCCTCATCCTTTCGTCATCCTCGTCTTCAGGAAAATACCTCAAATCAGTGTCTCTCAAGTCTTTCATCTTAAACCCCCTTTAAAGTAATAAAGAGAATAATCTAAATGCAAAAAAATTGCGTTACATCCTATCAGGTGCCGAGATGCCCATGAGCGTAAGCCCGTTTTTGATGACAGTCATTATTGCTACTATAAAGGCAATCCTTGCGCGAGTGAGTTTTTCATCCTCTGTAATAACCCGGTGGTGATTATAATAGCTGTGAAACATGGAGGCGACGTCAAAAATATAAAACGTAATTCTGTGGGGTTCCAGAGATTTTGCGGCCTCCTCCACAACTTCTGGAAACTCCGAAAGCCTTTTGATGATGGCTGCCTCTTCAGGAAGGGTTAGGGGAGTTAGGTCGATTGAGACATCATCATCTTTTAGAGTAAACAATTTTGAAACATCAACACCCTTTTCTTCGACCTGCCTTAAGATTGAGGAGATTCTGGCATGGGCATATTGGACGTAGAAGACGGGGTTGTCCTGGGACTTCTTTTTGGCGAGGTCAAGATCAAAGTCGAGGTGAGTATCGTAGCTTCGCATGAGCATGAAGTAGCGCATGGCGTCCGCTCCCACCTCGTCAAGGACTTCCCGCATGGTTATAAATTCGCCCGATCTTGTGGACATGGAGACAGGTTTCCCTCCCCTAATCAGGTTTACAAACTGAATAAGGATTATTTCAAGGTCGTCGGCGTTTCTTCCCATCGCTTTTATCGCTGCATTCATCCTGATTACATAACCGTGGTGGTCGGCGCCCAGTACGT
>JAUWME010000144.1 GCA_030613285.1 Candidatus Zymogenus sp.
TCTTATGAAGGTTTTTTTCCTTTCCACCCTAAAATTAATTTACCTGTGCCGCCCAGTCTGGAGCTATGAAGATAGCCTCAATAATACTCCTTCCTTGCGCCCATCTCAAAAAAGTCGGCGATGTACCCCGCAAGGACAAGGGTGTATTTCTGGATCTCGCCCAAGCTGCTTCCGGGGTACTGGGCGTAGCTGGTCATAATGCCGTTCAACGCCGAAAAGAGCGCCCTTGCCATCAACTGAGTATCACCCTTGTGTCCCACAGCTTTAATCAACCGCTCAATGAGGTCAATCACCTCCTGCATGATAGGGTTGATTTTCTCAATCTCCTCATCTGTCAACATCCCCCTGGGCATAAAGTAACTCATCATCTGGTAGTATGAGGTGTTTTCGTTGAGGTAGCCGATGTAAACCTCGCTGAATTTCCGTATGGTGCAACCGCCCCCCTTTTTCAACTCGCCCTCGATAATCCGAATTATCTCGTTTGTGTCGGAAAAAAAGACGTCGAGAAAAAGCTCGTCCAGGCTCTCGTAGTAGCGGTAGATCGTCCCCGTGCTGATGCCTGCTCCCTTGGCGATGTCTCTAACCGTCACGCTTTTAAAGCTTTTTTCAGAAAAAAGCTTTTTGGCGGTGTTGACGATTAGCTCCTTGCGGGCTTCACGTTCTCTCTCTTTCAGATCGCCAAAGGTAATCTCGGCCATGGAATGGATACCTCTCAAAGTTTTGGCAAATTTCACAGTCGTCGGGACGACGTCCCACATCATATGCAGATGCATTATAGCGACTTTCATGTTTTTTGTCAAATAGAGAGGTTAAATAGAGAGGTGAGAATATTGAGGGTCAATTTCAGTCGATTTTTATTTTGGCTACACCCATTACAAGCTTTCTCGCCCTGTGGATGATTGTGTTAAATATTTCAATAGATTTACAAAGAGTATAAAACAATGACACCGTTTTGCTACTGTTTTATAATGACGACAATTTGTAAAAAAGGTCATTATCACTTTTGATGACACTGCCACTTGCTACCAAATCATCAAGGTGCATTTTTATCATATTCCCCTCCCAGTACATCAAGAGGGCTTGGGCGTATGGAAATGCGCCATAAATGGGCGCCAATTGAGTCATCTCATCTAACGTTTTGTCACCCTCACGCAGGAGATTCAGCACCTTGCTTTCATTTTCGTCAAATTTTGAGAGATACTTTTTGAGCCGTGCCTTGATATCGTTTGTGATTACTCCTTTGTGCCCAGACACAAAGATGTCAATATCAAGTTTCATAATCCTTCTGATGGAATCCTTAAATTGTCCAATGTCCGATTCCCGCTGACCGAACCACGGCCCAAAGCTGGTGAGGTCGTAGTCGAAGGCGAAGAGGATTTTCTTCTTGGACTCATAGAAGCAATAGTGATCTGCTGTGTGCCCTGGGGTGTGTATGGGGTCTAATATTGTGTTGCCAATCTCAATTGTCGAATGGGCGTCAAACCAATTATCGACCTTCATGTCTCTAAAGTCCATGGTCTTTGAGACCCACTCCCGCCAAGTGCTTGCCAAGGGGCCCGGTTCTGTAAATCTTTCTGAAAGACGTTGCAGATTCCCGGCTGTTTCAAATCCCTCACGGGGGACAGAGATAGAGACACCATCGTTATCAAACAACCAGTTTCCCGCCGAGTGGTCGGGATGTGTGTGGGAATTGATGACCCGACTGATCTTAAATTTTTTCTTCAAGTCTTTAAGGGTCTCAATACCACATCCGGTGTCTATCAGAACAGCATCCCCGTCAGGCGTTAGGATTATGATGGAATTGGAAAAGGGGAAATAACCTTTGTTTTTTCCAGTAACGTGAATTATGTCTTCTGTAATGTTTTCAAGCATTGGTTGATGTTTCTCCTACTATTAGTTAACAATGAATCCTCACGTCCCTTTTGCTATATGGCACAATGAGAAATTATCATTGTTTTAACATTATAATATAGTAGGTTTTTCAACCAATTTCCATTCATTTATTTTGAATGTGATTTTGCAACTTCCATTACAGTCCAAGGTAGTTTTGTCCTGCAAAATTTCCCCTTTTATGCCCATCGCCCCAATCCACGATTCAAATCTCGGCTTTGCCGCACACTGGTACTGTTCGGTAAAGCCCGCCTTTTCGACGTTTTTGTGCACATAGCACTCAATTACATGTCCTAATAGCTCATTACCGTTTAAGACCTTGAATTCGTATTTGTGCTCTCTCGGAAAATATAGGCTGGAGGCTGCTGTCATCAAAGTATTTAATTCCTCAACATTACTGATTTTCCCAATGTCTGTTTCCCTTAAAAGTAGTTTTATCTCTGTTTTTCCCATCGACCTGATTACTGTTTGATTCAGCTCATTGGCTGTGTCCAATCCAAATTTCTCTATGGTCTTGATGAACCACCTTCCGTCGTGTAATGTCCAGATGCTTCTGAGAATCTCCTCTCTCTGTTCATGTGTTAGGAGTCCCTTGGCTTCATTCATAACAAACTCACAAGAAAAAATAGTAATTTAAAACTTTACTTCTGCCTATCCTCTACCTTCAGCTTCATTACGATCTGTCCCCACCCTCCACACTCAAGACCCACATCGGGACAACTGACTTCGGGAAACCTCATTTCGTTGGGGTCAACCCCGGCATAGATAAGCTCGTTGGTTGTAAAAATGAGCGCCGATAATGGAGTAAGGGCATGGATGCAAATATTCATTGGGCAGAGTTTTGTTAGGAGGTTTCCTGTCCCATTGAAGTAGAACTTGTCTCCCACCTTGTGCTGGCTGTTGCATCCCTTGGATTTGATAACCTCAAAGACGATGGTCTTGTTTATGAGTTCCGAGGTCTTTGAGATTACGGCTTCGTTTCTCGGATTCTCCTTGAAAATCTTCATCTCTTCATCGTTATAGCCAAGATGGTTTTGAATAAGATCCCATGTTTCCTGATTAATCTTCATTTCAAACTTCCTCCAATGTTTAATTGCATTAAATGCTCTATTCACCACTAAAATCGAATCTATATTCCCTAAAGCACTTCCCTTCGGTGTGCATCATACAGCCGGAGACTTTTGGGGATACTGTAAAATTGAGCCCTAAAGTTTTGTACCAAGTTTCTGTCCTTTCAAAGATTCCGCACTCGTAATCGTCAATGACTCCTATTTGCTTTATCCCCTGATATGCAAAGCACTTCTCGGGTTCCCACCAGATCTCCACGATGTTCGGTTCCTTATACCCATAGCCGAATTCCATAAAATCCGCCATAACCAGCTTGTAAGCGCTCGTCAGAAACGCCTTGAGCTCATCGAAGTTACTAATTGATTCCACTCCTAAGATCTTCTTGAGCCTCTTTAATTCGATTATCGACATCGATTTTACTGCCTCCTTGTTAACCTTGTTGGTCTTCTCAATTCCAAACTCCTGCAATGAGTGGTAAAACCACATACCGTCGTGAGTCATCCAGCCCTTGATTAATAGCTCCTTCAAGTCCTTCCTTTCAACAGAGTTCATTTCAAATCTCCTTTTCAATTTGTGAATATTAAACACATTTTAGTCTATTTGAATTCCGCAGCAGATTCCTTTCAGGCCAATCCCCCCCAATTCGGGACAAGAAAATTCCTTTTTGGCGCTATCGATAGGAGTGAACCAGTATTCCTTATGACAGCTCTCATCCTTTTTTATGACGCACCCAGCACACGATGGAGTTGTGGAATATCCCACTGGGAGAGCCTTAAAAAAACGCTCAAGCTGAGATATATATGTACAGAATAATTGGTCCTGTTCCGTGGGAGGTATTGCGCTCTGATGCAAAGGTATTCTTTGGTGTTCGATCTCAAAATCGGGGGTTTTTTCCGGTCTTTGATCTCCGGCAGAATCTGCAATATGAAATCTGGGTGAACTTGTTTTAAGAGAGCTTAATATCTCCCCTAAGACATTCTCTAAATCCTCTCTCCCCTTGATACTCCTCATTCCCATGGGCCCCAAGGACGTTGTGTCTAATTCCATATTTCCGGCAAAACCAAAAAGGTGACAGTAGAAGAGCCACATTCCGTTCGAGGTCATCCAGCATCTTATTAAAAGTTCCTTGGATTCTCTCATATTATCAGCGTCCATATTAATTTGGCCGTAGTGATTTTTTACCTCAGAGACGTAGCTTATGAAATTGTATTTTACGGCCCCCCTTTTTGAAAACAAGGTAAACCACATTTCTTTAAATGCACAAAGTTTGCCAAGCTAAACAAATAGAATGTATAATGAACATAGTTCATTATCTTAAACTTAATTTCTATTGTCAAGGAAAATCGTATAAGAAAAGAAAGATTTTTTCATACTTGAAATTGTATTTAAAATAGTGGTATTGGAAAAATCGATGGTGATTTGAGAGGTTGGTGGAGTTTAATCATTACGGATTCGACATAAAGTCCGTTTTAAGAATTGGGTGAGTGAAAGATTAAACGAAAAGGAAAGGGGAGAAAAAGTGAGGTATTAGATGGTAAGTTCTTCGTTAGTGCTTATCGATGTGGGTTTTTGCTTAAATTATGGTGGGTTTTTTTCGGTGTTTTTATTATTAACATAGAGATTTTTCCCATGGCGTGCATCGGCATTGTTGTGCTCATAGGTATCGTTGTCAACAATTCAATGGTCATGGAGCAATGTAGTCACAAAAAGAAAAACGGGGTGAATTAATCACCCCGTTTTTTATTCGTATATCAAAAATCAAAAAAATAAAAAGCAAGACAGCCCTCTGTCAGCTTCAAACAATCACCCGCTCACCTTTTTGATTTGTGCCAAACGTGTTTTTCAAGACGGCACAATTTTACTAAAACATCTTTGAGATTCTCTTCTGCTGCTCCTCCGCTTCTTTTATCATCCTTTTCATAAGCTCTGCTACAGTGGGGATGTCTCTTACAAGACCAACGTTTTGACCAACTGTGAGGACACCCTTATCTTTGTTCCCATCCTCGGTGGCGCTCCTTATGGCGTCAAAGGCCGTGGCCATAAATCCCAGCTGTTTTGCATTTTTATAGCCGGAGGCCATAACTCCCAAAAAGAGCTTCATGTAGGGGAGGTGGAGTTGCTTGGCGATACCCTTTGAGTGGATAAGCGCCCCGATGGGGTCAAATCCCTTCTTTATTGCCTTTCTGGCGGCATCGGTGTCAAGAACCCTGCACCCCATCCCGTCAAAGCGGGTGGAATAGAGTGTGTCTCCGATGCCCTTTTCAATGGAGAGCTCTTTGTAGTAATCATGGAGTCCACTCTCTTCTGTGGTCATAAAGCGAGTCCCCATGGCGATTCCCTCTGCTCCCAGAGCCAGTGCGGCGGCAAGTCCCCTGCCGTCTGCAAAACCGCCGGCGGCGATAATGGGGATGTCTACGGCATCGGCTATCGCTGGTATAAGGATTAAGCTTGTGGCGTCTCCGCCGTGGGCTGCGGCTTCGTGGCCTGTAACAACAACGGCGTCTGTGCCGTAATCTTGGGCCCTTTTGGCATGGCGTTCGTTGACGACCGTAGCGATTACCTTGCCGCCATAATCGTGGGCGGCGTTGACAATCCAATCACCCTTACCAAGAGAGAAGTTGATGACCGGGACTTTCTCCTCAAGGAGGATGGCGGCATTTTGCGCAGCACCCGGAAAGAGGAGCGTGGCGTTTGCCCCGAAGGGCTTATCGGTAAGCTCCCTGATCTTTTTAACGGCGGCCCTCGTTTGTTCCCCGTCATAAGGGCCTGTTGCAAGCACCCCAAGACCGCCAGCGTTTGAAACTGCCGCTACCATCTCAGGAATACTTACCCAGCTCATACCAGATAACATGATGGGATGTTCAATCCCCAGAACTTCTGTCATTTTCGTCTTCAAAAAAAACCTCCTTTCCTGCTTTAATATTCTATTCCTTTATTTTTCGACTATTCCTTTTGTCCATCGAAATATTTTGAGTTTTCAAAGTTCAGTCTCAAAAAATTTCTATAATAATACATAATAAATAGTTCAAAGTCAATCAAGATGTTGAAAGTCTCGATACAATTTTATGCTTTACATTTTTTTGCAACGCTCAAAAAGATTATCCTTGATTTTTGAGGACTGTTAGGATAGTTTTAGCATTGCATTTTTAAAACAGTGGAGAGGTTTTTTGACTATGGGAGTAGAAAAATTAGAAACGGACATTTTGTTTGAGCCGATAAATATCGGCAAAATTGAAATAAAAAACAGGATATATATGCCGGCCATGCACCTTAACATGGTCGAGGATTTTAAGATTACCGATAGAATTGTCAACTTTTATGAAGAAAGGGCAAGGGGTGGGGCCGGGGCGATCGTGCCCGGATACGCCACGGTCAACGACACCGCCGGAAATCCCTTGATTATCGGCGCTCACAGGGATGAATTTGTCCCAGGGCTTAAGAGACTTGCCGGGGCGATTAAGGGAAACGGCGCTGTTGCCGGGCTTCAAATC
>JAUWME010000464.1 GCA_030613285.1 Candidatus Zymogenus sp.
CAGTCCAAGGCTGGCACTCTAACAGGGTTTATGGGATTTGATGATACCAATGATGTAAGGGAGTGGTCAGACGAGGACATCCAGGCCCTTAAAGTTATATGTGAAATGCTCCAAATGTATTGGGAGGGTGAAGAAACCAAAAGGACATTGGATTTTGAAAGGGAACAACTACTTTCGATATTTGAGAGTATTTCAGGAATTGTTTATGTTTCTGATCCACAAACATACGAGATACTTTTCGTTAACGATAAACTCAAAAAAGCCTTTAACAAAGAGGTTGTCGGTAAAATCTGCTACAAAGAACTTCAAGGCCTTGAGTCACCATGCTATTTTTGTACAAACGAGATTATACTAAAAGACAAAAACAAAGAACATCAGTGGGAATATCACAACCCGACCCTCAACAGGGACTACATGATAACAGACAGGATAATCAGGTGGCCCGACGGCCGTGATGTAAGGTTCGAAATTGCCATCGACATCTCGGAGCGTAAAAAAGCTGAAAGGCTATTGCGGGAATCCGAGGAGAAATTCAGGAATTTCTTTGAGACCTCCAGAGACATCATTTACTTTGCCAGCGTCGAAGGAAAGTTTATCGACATCAACCCATCTGCGGAGTCTCTATTAGGATATACAAGGGACGAGCTTTTTAATTTAGATATCGTTGATCTTTTTGACGACCTGAAATTACGGAAAATACTCATAAAGAAGATTGAGTCCCAGGGATTTGTTAATGATTTTGAGATGATCTTAAAACGAAAGGATAGTACTTTGGTGGAGTGTCTGAACACGGCAACGTTGAAAAAAAACAAAGAGGGCAAGATTATTGGATATCAGGGTATAATCAGGGATATTAGCGACAAAAAGATGCTTGAAAAGCAACTAATGATGTCTCAAAAAATGGAAGCAGTTGGAACACTTGCCGGTGGCATAGCCCACGACTTTAATAATATATTAGCCACAATTATGGGGTTTTCCTCTTATCTCTTAAACAAGATTACAGAAAGCCACCCATTTTACGAGGGACTTGCAGTAATTGAGGATTCTTCGAGGAGGGCTTCGGAACTTACAACCCAGCTTTTGGCATTTTCAAGGCGTGGTAAGGTTGAGGTGAAAACCATCAACCTAAACCGAATTGTGAAAGACACTCACAATATTATCTCCAAGACATTTGACCGCTCAATAAAGATCCGCCTTCGAACCGAGAGCGGACTAAAACATATTGAGGGTGATGAGTCACAGTTGAGTCAGATTGTGATGAACCTTGTCATTAACGCCAGAGATGCCATGCCAGATGGTGGCACACTAACCATCCGCACCTTTTCAAAGGAATTTTCGACCAGTAAGCAAAAAAAGGGGTTTTCAATACCTCAGGGAGATTATAGTTGTCTCTCTGTATCTGACAATGGTATAGGAATAGAAAAGTATCTATTGATTAAAGTTTTTGAACCATACTACACAACAAAAAGAGATATGGGGAGTACGGGCCTCGGTCTTTCTGTTGTCTTCGGGATTGTCAAGGAGCACAACGGATTTGTCGACATCACAAGCGAAGTGGGAAAGGGGACCGAGGTGCTGGTCTATCTTCCAACAACTAAGGGTGGAGAGAACGTATTTATTGACAAGGCTATGAATGTGCTGGGAGGCTCTGAGACAATTCTTGTTGTGGATGATGAAAAAGATTTCCTGTCGATGGCAAAACACATACTTAGAGATGCTGGCTATGTGGTCTTAACTGCAAGCTCCGGCAATAGTGCCATAAAAACATACAAAGACAAATGGGAGACAATTGATCTTGTTGTACTTGATATTGTAATGCCTGGAATATCTGGGAGAGAGGTATTAAAAAAACTCATGGCGATCAATCCCGACGTTAAAGTGCTTTTGGCAAGTGGATATTCAGAAGAGGAACAACACAATGAGATGTTAAAAGAGGGCGCAAAGTCTTTTATTGGCAAGCCATTTTCTGGCAAGAAGTTTCTTGGGAAAGTTCGAGAGACCCTAAACTAACCCCCCCAGCAATACTCCCTCGACTATCCCTCCGCAATAAATGATCCCGGCAGCCTCGATAAGTGTAAATTATCGATAGCCCCCGATAGCCCCCGTCAGCCTCTTCAAAAATAATCCCGACACCCCCCGACAATCTCCCCAACCAAAATATCCCGGCAGCTTCTGGCAAGAAATATATGCAGCAGCCTTTATTTTGTTTTTTCTCGTAGTTCTCTTGTGAGGTCAAGATATGCCTTTGCTCCTGGGCATACGACATCGAAGAGCACAACCGGTTTGCCGCTCTTTGGTACTTCTGACAAACGCACGTTTCTTGGAATTATTGTATTAAAATCCTTCCCTTTTAGATCTTTACGACGTGTCTCAACGACCTCAATTGACGACGCCGTCCTTGAATCTACCATTGTCAGCAAAAAACCGAGGAGTTTCATGTTGGAGTTGTATTTTTTACCTACAATCCTTGCGGCCCTGACAAGTCTTCCAATCGTCTTTAG
>JAUWME010000362.1 GCA_030613285.1 Candidatus Zymogenus sp.
CCTTATCTCTAATGCCGGAGGGTTTGTTCGTATTTGGGGCGGCAAGGAGTTTTTCCACCTCGCTTTGTGTCAAATGCTCCGGAAGTTTTTTAATAAAGCCGGGAGATTCCATAAGCTCCATGGGATGAGATGACAAAACCTCCCTTTGATGTAGAAACTTGAAAAAAGACCGCAGGGTGCTCAGAGCGCGGGCGCTGCTCCTTGTAGAGATTCCCTCATTCTGAAGAAGTTTAAGAAATGAGATAATAACCGCCTCGTCAATCTCTTCGATGCTGTTGATTCCCGATTTTAGGAGATGCTCCAAAAACTTTGACAAATCGGAACTGTAGGCAGAAACGGTGTTTGAAGAAAGACCTCGCTCTACCTTGATGTGGTTCATGAACCTGTCAATTAAGCTATCGATGTCTGAGGTCATTACCAATTCTCCTTTGCCTTGTCAATCTCCTTGATGTATTTCTCAACCCCCTTATATATCCCGAATGCGATTTTCTTTAAATATTTATCGCTCTTAAGGCGCTTCTCTTCCCTCGGATTTGATATGTATGAACATTCCACCAAAATCGAGGGCATCTGTGCCCCCACAAGTACCCAGAACGGGCCCTGCATAACGCCGAGGTCTTTTATGCTGCTGTAATCTTTCTTTATCGATAAAACCATTCCATCCTGTACGAACTTGGCAAGGAGGCTCGATTCGTTTCTCTTGGCGCTCACCATGAGGTCTGTAAGAATATAGTCTAATTCCGTAAGTCTTTCAATTGTTGTATCGTTCTCTCTGGCGGCAACAGCAAGGGCTTTCCTGTCAGACGTCACAGCAAGGTAATAGGTGGAAGTGCCATAAACGCTCCTGCTTCTGCTGGCGTTGTTGTGAATGGAGATGAACAAGTCGGCATTTGACTTGTTAGCAATAGCCGTCCTGGATTTTAGTTTCAGATACTTGTCACTATCTCTCGTCATGATAACCGTCAGCCCCAGCCTGCCTTTCAAATATTCTTTTAAGTATTTGGCTATCTTATAATTGGCCCTCTTTTCATAGTAGCGCGTTGGGCCGATGGCACCGGGGTCTTTGCCGCCGTGCCCCGCATCGATGACAATAACATTTATATCGGTGAGTTTTGGTACCTTGGTTGGTGATGTGTTTTCAATCTTGTCGGGTTTCTTCGCAACATCTTCAGCCATGCCACCGGTTAGCGATATATCAACGACAATCCGGTCAGGAGATTTTAGAGGAAATATCTTGTAGTCCCTGTGGCCGACAAGATCTAAAACTACTCGTAAAACACCGGAATTTGTGCCCCCTGTCCTAATACCGGTAACAGAGCCAACCTTGAAAACCATCTTCTCCTTGACTGCTCCGCTCTTTACTCCCTTTTTGATGTCGATAAAGATGCGGTAAGGGAGCTTCTTCTGATCGTCTGCCTTTATATGACCGTAAGTATATTCAGTGTTTTCAGATAGATCAAAAACAATCCTCGTCTTTCCTTCGTAGGATGAGGTGCGGATGCCGGTTAATATTGGCCCCCCAGAAATCTTTGTATCCCGCACGACCTCTTCCTTTTTATCGCCACCGCCCACTTTAGTATCATTGCTCTTAAAATCCTTCGCATATTTTGAAAGCTCTTTGAGGTATTCCTCGGCCTTCAGCTTCATATCGCTCTTCGGGTATTTCTTTACCACGGTATCAAAATTACTATAAGCAGAAGCAAAGTCCTTAAAACCATATCGATATATATTGGCAATCTTAAAGCGGGCATCGTCTGTCAGGGTGCTCTTCGGATAATTCTGGGTCAACTTCTCATACGCATCTATCGCCCGACTAAGATCCTTCTTGTTCTTCGATTGCTCATAAAGTTCCTCGTAGAGTCTCCCCACCATGTAGAGAGAATCATCCCCCCTCTCAGAGTCTGGATACTCAAGATAGACAGAAAGAAAGGTATCGATGACATCAACCCAGTTGTCTCGCATCTTGACCTTCGTCTCAGATATCCTCATGACAACATACTTTTTCTTGGCGGCCTTGTAGGCAGTTTCTGACGGTGACGATCCTAACTCTTTGGCGTTAGATGAAATGGATGGGATAAGCAGAATGACAAAACAAAGGAGCAAGATTTTTTTCGGTGTTTTTAGTAACATAATTGTATTTAGCTATGCTAATTATATGTTAAATGACTATCACATATCTACTATATATCTATAATTAATGGTAATTATAGATAATTGTAATCCTATGATGGGTAATTATAAGATATTTGAAAGAATAAAGCAAGTTTTTTTTTCTCCTTTTGACTTTTATTTGAATTTGTGTTACTTTCTGCTGTATGAAAAGGGAATATCCAACTCGACCGATCCTGGGTGTTGGAACCGTTGTCGTAAAAGGGCAGAAAGTGCTTTTGATAAGGAGAGGCAAAGAGCCCGGTTTTGGGATTTGGACACTTCCCGGTGGAAGGGTCAATCTTGGTGAGAGGACAATGGACGCCGCTAAGCGGGAAACAAAAGAAGAAACCGGCCTTGATGTCAATATAGAGTGTCTTTTTGAAGTGCTCGATATTATCTTGACAGAAGAGAATGGACGTGTGAAGTTTCACTATTTCCTGCTCGATTATCTGGCACGGCCAACGGGAGGTGCGTTAAAGGCTCAGAGCGATGCCCTTGACGCCCGTTTTTTTTCAGCAGAGGAGTTGGAATCCTTAAACCTTGTGGAGACAACAAAAACGGTTATTCTAAAAGCGATGAAATTAAGCTGAAATCTATTTAAAGTGCCAAATTTTAATCTTCATTTCACGTTTTTAAAGCCCATAAACGGAACATTTTCTTTACTTCTAACGTCTTATTTATGAGGGTTTCGTGTGACACAAAATGGGGGGGACTCATTCGATGAAAAGACTCTGATCGCCCAAGCTCAAAAGGGTGACCACGAGGCATTTGAATTCATCGTGAAAAAATATAAAGACAGGGTCTTCAACACGGCAATTCGCTACCTTGGCAACTTCGCCATCGCAGAAGAACTGACTCAAGAAGTTTTTATCACCGTATTCAGAAAGATCGGAACCTTTCAGGGTAAATCCAAATTCTCAACATGGCTCTACAGAATTACCGTAAATCACGCAAAAAATCGCATCGGCTATTTATCAAGGAGAGGATATTACAGAAACGACGAACTTCAAGAATACATCGTCGGAGATGATTCCATAGACATCATCCCAAGAACAACAAACCCCAGCGATTATACCCAAGATCGTGAACTAATGGGAGTGCTCCACGAGAAGTTGTCAAAACTAAAAAATAAAGATCGAGAGATAATAATCCTAAAAGAATTCGAAGGACTTAATTACGAAGAAATAGGCGAAATACTAAATATCAACATCGGCACCGTAAAGTCAAGACTATCCCGTGCCAGGCTTCGCCTCAAAACCCTGCTCACC
>JAUWME010000027.1 GCA_030613285.1 Candidatus Zymogenus sp.
TCAACATCATATTCAACATCACCATTTTCGATCACGTAGCACAACTTAAACTAAAAAAAACCCGGGCCGCCCATCTGGGAGATGAAAAAGAAATTGTTCATAGCATGGAAAGTGGGGAGAGCGCCAGCCCTCCTGACGGCCACCACAGAGACGCCTACTTTCCTTTTTAACATATCGTCGTTTGATCTGGAAACAAACCCCGCGCGATCGATCAGAGAGCTCATGTTTGAAGAGATAGTGGAAAAGTAGACCGGGGAGCCGAGGATAATTCCATCTGCACTAAGCATCGCTTCGATGTATCTGTTCATCTCGTCATTGGTTATTGAGCATTTCTTGTCCCGGTTTTCAGAGCACTTCATGCATGCCTGACAATCAATGAGATTTTTCCCGGCCAGTTGAAACAACTCCGTCTCAATGCCCTCTTTTTTTAGTTCATCGAAGACATGGTTGATGAGAGTGGCGGTGTTTCCATCCTTTCGTGAGCTTGCGTTAAATGCAATAACTTTCATCTATTTTCTCCTATAATAAAAGCTATTTTGTCATTCCCCACTTGATTGGGAATCCAGATTGATATTTTTTAATAATTTCCCACTTCCAAAGGAAATAAAACTATGGTTTTATTTTAGCATGGATTCCCGTTTTCTAAGGGAATAACAGATAGTGCTTTGTTACAATACAACCCGATTGCTTTGTCGCCAAAGCTCCTCTTGAATGACATTAAAGGGGCAATGACAAATAGTAGCTATTACCGCCCAAGAAAACTATCTGATAATATTCAGATACTCAAAATTTGTGATGACCCCTTTTTATAAAGCGATGTCCCACTATGAGCCTTCAGACAGCAGGAATGTCTCGATAAATTTATCGATGTCCCCATCCATAACCGCATCGACGTTTCCAACCTCAACTCCCGTCCGGTGATCCTTAACCAGCCTGTAGGGCTGCATGGTGTATGTCCTGATCTGGCTCCCCCATGAAATTTTCTTCTTCTCGCTGTGGAGGGCCTCCTGTTTTGTCCTCTCCTGTTCAAGGTAGTTTTCATAGAGCCGGGACTTTAATATCTTCATGGCAATGGTTTTGTTTCTGTGTTGGGACTTTTCGTTACTGCAGGTAACCACGATGTTTGTGGGTAGATGAGTGATACGAACGGCGCTGTCGGTTTTGTTGACGTGCTGACCCCCGGCGCCTGACGCCCTGAAGGTATCAATCCTCAAGTCTTTCTCGACAATTTCAATATCGATATCATCATCAATCTGGGGAGACACAAAGACCGACGCAAAGGAAGTGTGTCTCCTTTTTCCGGTGTCGAAGGGGGAGATGCGTATTAGACGGTGCACGCCTACCTCCGCCTTGAGAAGCCCAAAAGCATAATCGCCGTCAACAAGAAACGTGATGTTTTTGATGCCCGCCTCATCGCCTCGCAATAGATCAACGATATTGATTTTAAAATCCTTCGATTCTATCCAACGGCCGTACATCCGAAAGAGCATCTCGGCCCAGTCCTGGGCCTCCGTGCCCCCAGCGCCGGAGTTTATCTGAACGATGGCGGAGTTCCTGTCGTTTTCGCCGGAGAGCATCCGCTTGGTCTCCATGGAAGTGAGTTCAGCTTCGAGATGCTCGAATTTGTCAGAAATCTCACCAACAGCATCCTCATCGCCTTCATTAAACAACTCGATAAGAATTGGAAGCTCTTCAAGATCACTCTCTTTTTCAGAAATCCATGTCAATTTATCTTCTATGAGGGTTTTTTCTTTTCCAACTTTTTTTGCCCCATCCGAATCGTTCCAGAAATCTGGGGACGACATGATTTTATCAAGCTCGTTTCGTCTCTTTTGAAGACCATCTGGTTCAAAGAAACCCCCGTAAAATCTGAAAACGATCCTCAAATGCTTTAAGTTCTTGAGTAAAATCTATTGATGAATCAACAGCCATGTGTTATCTCCTTGAAATCAGTTTTGTATAATGTACTCACCCTGTTGAAGAAAATCAAGACCAAATTTGTCACGCGCGCTTTTTTGTCCAGAAGCCCTTGGCAATACTAAATAGATGAATCAAAAAGGGCAAGAAAAAGGCGAGGGTAACAATCTGGGCGAAGATGTCTCCGAATCGTGTGTAAAAAGTAAGCCTATTTTTTGCCACTACTTTTCCTATTACAACCTTCCGTTTGAAGATGGGGGTTTGACACTCCACCCTGCCTGTGGTGTGAACGATGGCAGTGATGCCCGTGTTGGCCGAGCGAACCAATGGGATTCTGGTTTCGACGGCCCTGATTCTGGACATGGCAAAATGTTGGTAGGGTGCACTGGTTTTCCCAAACCATGCGTCGTTGGTTTTGTTGATAATTAGTACCGCTCCTTTTTTTGCATATTCTCTGGTTGCTTTAGGGAAGATTGCCTCATAGCAGATGAGGGTACCCACAGGGCCGAAGTCGGTTTTTAGAGGGTCATCGTTTTCCCCCGGCATAAAATCCCCGACGCCTTGGACGATTTTATCCACAAAAAAGAAGAGCTTTTTTAGAGGGACATATTCGGCGAAGGGGACGAGATGAATTTTGTCGTATTTGTTCACAATCTGGCCTTTGGAATTTAAGAGGTAGGCGCTGTTGAAGTATCTGTATCGATCTCCCTCAATACTCTCTTCGATGAGGACATCCGGCGTTCCGAAAAAAAGGTGGGTACCTGTATTTTTTGCCAGGGCCTCGACCCTTGGTCTGTAGAGTTTGTGCAATCTGAAGAAGAATGGAGTTGCCGTCTCCGGCAAGATAATGATGTCGGGATTCGCTTCTCTCGCAGATAGCGTCATTTCTTCATAGATTGATATCGTGTTCTCTTGATTGGCTGGATCCCACTTTAAGTCTTGGCGGATGTTCCCCTGGATTAGCGCCACGGTGATTTCACGCCCCAAGTCGGTTTTCTTTGTCTCCCTTTTGATTGCATAAAGGCCGTAGGTGAGAAGGATTGCAACAAGGGTGATTGAAATTATGGATTCGACCCAAGGGAATTTTTTTCTGTCTCCCGCAAATGTTGACAAGATAAGATAGATGGCGGCATTTACAGCAGCTATTGCAAAAGTGACGCCGAATATACCCGTGATGTCTAATATCTGAATTATTGGAAGAAATGGGATCTGGGAATGTCCAAGAAAACCCCAGGGGAATCCGGTAAATAGTACCCCCCGAAGATATTCCAGAGCGACAAAGGAGATGGGTACCGATACAAATTCGGAGAGCCCAAACTTCTCCCTTGTCCACGAAACGAATGCAGAAAAGACCGCACTGTAGATTGAGACGTAGGTAACAAGGAGTATTGTAATAAGTACCCCAAGAAACATTGGAACGCCGCCAAAGCGAGAGGCTGGAAGTGCTGTCCAGTAAAAAACGCCAAGGTTAGCAAAAACTCCGAAGGTAAATCCCAAAACCAAGGCCTTGTATGGCCGATAGTCTTTGATGGCAAAAAGAAGGGGTACAACCGAGATCCAAGCCAAAATTGCCATCGACGGGGCAGGCTGAGAAAGGGCATAGAGACACCCTCCAAATCCCGACAGGAGAAGGTCTCCTGCCCACTTTAGGCTCAATTTTTTATTAGATTGTTTCTGTCCCTTTTTTTTATCTTTCATTTTTAGTTCTTCCGGATTTTTAATTCATGACTTTAAATATCTAAAAAGTTTGAATACTATTTTTCCCTCGCAACGTAGTACAAAGGGCTTAAACCCCTTGACTGTCGCTTTGACCGACTGAGGCGACGTCGACATTTATGTTGAGTTATATATGTTGAACCCCGATTAGTGAGAGGAGCCTCGTTTCCTCTGCCTGCATGAGAGATTCATCTTTTAGCGATGCCCCCTCCTTCGGGTCGTGAAGATATCCCAGAAGGTGCAAAAGCCCGTGAACAATGAGGATGAGTATCTCGTCTGTGAGGCTTACTCCCCTTGTTGTGGCTTGGCGTTCTGCTGTATCCACACTTATTGCGATGTCTCCAAGTATGTCAATATTTGTGCTATTGTGAAATTGTTCACCTTGTCCAAACGAGATTACATTTGTTGGCCCATCTCTGTTGAGATAACGCTTGTTTAAGGAGGCAATTGTTTTGTCGTCGGTTAGGAGTATTGAAAGTTCCGCATTACCCCGTCCCAATTTATCGAGAAGAGTTTGCGCCTTACTCTTAATCGCTTCTATTGTTATCTTGTTTTGATGTATCTCGTTTTTTATTAGGACCGTCACCGTTTGGAGACTCCTTTTCTTCTACTTCTTCCTTCTCATGATCGATGACAGGTTCAGGATATTCGATCCTTTGGTGGAAGATGCCGTTTAAGACTTGAATGAAGCTATTGCTGATGGCGTCGAGATCCTTGAGGGTGAGTTCACACTGGCCAAGTTGTCCATCCAAAAACAACCTTTCGATGATGGATTTGACCATGGCTTCAACTCTTGCCGGTTTTGGGTCGGTGAGTACCTTGGATGCGGCTTCGACATTATCGGCCAAGAGTACCAGACCGGCCTCGCTGTTTTGTGGCTTTGGCCCTGGATACCTGAAGCTCTTTTCATCTACAGGATTTCCTTTCCCATCGTCAGATTCCAAAGCCTTCTGGTAAAAAAAGTTAATCAGGTGTGTTCCGTGGTGTTGCTGTATTACGTCGATGATTTCATCTCCCAGCTTGTGTTTCTTTGCCAGCTCCACACCGTCTTTCACGTGAGAAATCAGGATGAGACTCGACATATGGGGTGAGAGTTTGTCATGAGGGTTCTGGTTGGATGAAATGTTTTCAATAAAATAGTTCGGTTTTTTAATTTTCCCGATATCGTGGTAATATGCGCTAACACGGGCAAGTAAAGGATTGGCGCCAATGGCGGTGGCGCCGGCCTCGGCGAGACTTCCCACAATAATACTATGGTGATAAGTTCCTGGGGCACGAATGACCAAATCTCTCAAAAGCGGGTGATCAAGGTTGGAAAGCTCCACAAGCTTGATATCTGTGGTGTATCCAAAAAGCAATTCCACCACCGGTGTTACCCCAAGGACTAAAATAGATGAGATTATTGCGCTGGAAAAACCGAGCAATGAGAAAACAAAAGCGGAGATAATCGTTTTCGGATCTGTGTTTATGCTGGAAAGAACGTCGGAGTATAAAATGTTTAGATTACTGATGTTAAGCAAGAGGATTAAAAAAACATTAGTAAGCCCCACAATCAAACCCGCATAGAGAATGGTGGATCGTTGTTTCGTTTGGGCAACAAGGTGCGCCCCCAAGAGCGATCCAATGAAGAGATAGGTCATAAACAGGATGTCATCGCCCAGGATAATGCCAGAAAAAATGGTGGAGAGTACTGCATAGAATATTGCAGACTCGGAGTTCATGACAATCCTTATCAACATTGTTCCGGCAATAATCGGGATTACAAATTTGTATGCGGACTCTGGAATGTTTTCATATTGATTGCCGAGGGCACTGGTGATGAGCATCGCAAATTTTGTTAGGACTAAAAAGAACAGAAAGGTAAGGATGTAGAGAAGGAGGTCCTTGTTTGACGATTTGAATTTACTAACGTTATTTATGGCAAAGGTGTAAGTGGTAAGTACGAGCACTGATACAAATATCAAAATTCCCAGAAAAGCCAGAAGGATATTGTAGTTATAGTCCTTTTCTAATTCGATAATACCATCTAATATCATAAGATTTTCTTTGTCAATTTCTTGTCTTCTCTCAACTATCGTCTGACCCTTTGTAATATTTATTGTTACGGGTACCACATCATCGATTGCCAATTCCTTTTGCTTGTCGGTTTCACCAAGGTTATATGTAACGTTAGGTTTGATAAGCATTAGTGATATCTCTAATGCAGGTGTGACTACTTTTCGTGGAAGTTCTGCAATGGTTTTTTTCGCTTTGTTTTTTACAATTTCCTTTGCTCTTTCAATGTCAATGATTTTGTCACTATTTGAAATGTAGGTTTTGCTTTTTGTCTGGCTATTGATGAGGATAACCCCATTTTTTTCAATCTCAGACAATATTATATCATCCGATAAGAGAATATAGTAACCCGACAGGCTTTCGATTAAGAGCTTAATTGCTTTATCGACATCGTTTTCAAAATCCAGTTTTTTGAGTTCCTCAAAAGCAGTATCTGAGGGCTTCACACCGAGCACATCGAAGAAATCCTTCTTGTTTTCATCGTATAGCGTATTTAGGTTTCCATCAATGGTGTTGGAATTTGATATTTTCCTCATAGAGTTGAAAGCTAATTCAGTTTTGTCAAAGAGGGAATTCGGGACTGTTCCATCAATATCAAATATCGGAAGTACATTATTTATTGCTTCGGTCTTTTTTCTATCCGTGGCCTCTTTGTCGACTATGATATAGTCCCTTGGAGCTGTTATCTCCTTTGTGGCCGGATCTCCCTCTTTGTATTGAACAATGGAAATTCTGGGTTCGGGTACCATGATGATAGCCAGCACTGTTACGAAAGTTACAAACATCAGTAGGCGCTGGATAGTCGGATTCTTATATGTCTCAACATCTAAAAGATAGACTATAGGTTTAAGTATCTTTATGGAATTGAGCTTCTTAATAAATATCCAGTAGATATCGCTTATTTTATTTAGAAACGTCATCTGAGAGTTAATTATCCTCCAAAGTGTCGTAGGCCTTTATTATTTCCCTGACCAATCGATGACGAACGACGTCGGTCTCGCTAAAAAAGCAAAACTCGATGCCATCGATATTGTTTAATATATTCTTTGCCTCTACAAGTCCAGAGATTTTATCGGTGGGGAGGTCAATCTGGGTTATGTCTCCTGTGATGACGGTTTTTGAATTGAAACCAAGTCTTGTTAAAAACATCTTCATTTGTTCTCTGGTTGTGTTTTGGGCCTCGTCAAGAACAATAAACGAGTCGTTTAGGGTTCTTCCACGCATGAAGGCCAGGGGTGCCACTTCAATAATTCCCTTGTCGATAAGGCGCTGGGCCTTGTCAAAGTCCATCATGTCGTGCAGGGCGTCATAGATGGGCCTTAGGTACGGGTTAATTTTTTCATTGATGTCCCCCGGAAGAAAGCCCAGCTTTTCACCGGCTTCCACGGCAGGTCTTGTCAGTATTACCCTGTCAACTATTCCTTTTGTGATAAGATTCATCGCCATTGCCATTGCGAGGTAAGTCTTACCCGTTCCCGCAGGTCCGATTCCAAAGACAATATCAAAATTTCTTATGGCATCAATGTATTTTTTTTGGGCCAGGCTTTTTGGTGTAATGTTCTTCTTTTTCGATGAAATATAGACCGTATCGAGAAATATTTCCTTCAGTTTAATTTTTCTGTTGGACCTTAGGATTCTTAGTGCAAAGTCGATATCTGGTGAGAAGATAGGATATCCCTCCTCTAAAAGTCCATAGAGTTGGATGAGCAGATTTCGGCTTATTTCCACCTCGTCTTTGTCTCCAGATATACTGACCGATGCACCACGTGCAGAAATTCTTGTGCCAGTGTCTTCTTCGATAATTGTAAGGTGGGTGTTATGTTCGCCGAAAAGAGTGCGGACAAGATCATTATCATCGAATTCAATTTTAGCAGTGCTGTCCAAATTTAATCTCTAATATGAAGCGTATATTTTTTATTTAATGGAGTATATTCAAATCTATGATAAATGTTATTTCTTGTGTTTTTTAGAAAACCACTCCTTTTTAGTTCATCAAGGTCATCGGGATAATGTCCGTACATCAGATAGAAAGAATAGAGAGCAGATTTTATATTCATCAATTCTACTGATCGTTGAGAGTTCTCAAAGTCTACTTTGTTGTATTTTGAGATGGTAAAGTTTGATACTATTCTTGGATACGAGACAGCCAGCATTAAAAGCAAAGTGAGAGTAATCCCTCCAAAAACAACATAGAAAGAAAAATTTGCAGTTGTTTTTTCGACGGGGGTTGTTACTTTTTCCTCATCTATTTCAAAGGCAATGTCTATCAGTGTCTTGCTCATAAGCCCTGCCAAGGCCTTGGTTGTTTCAAATTCACCAAACCTACTGATGTTAATCAGATCCCTAACCGTAATGGTTCCATCAACGAGGTCAAAAACCTTCCTCTCCTCATGTGACATGATCATTTTATCATCTGATGGCTTATCGTTAGAAAAAAGGTTATCGTCAGAATCATCACTGTCAGGTACGCTCCAGAAGGATATCTCCTCGTTAGCACCGGGCATCGTCTCAAAAACGAGGTTGTAGGAATATATTATTTCCTTAATTTCAGGCCACTCGTCTGTCATCCTGAGGCTGTCCATCAGAAAATGTTCGGTATTGATAAGCTCAAATGCTCTTTTGTCGTAGTTTATGAGACGTTGATGAAAATTGTATGATCCACTTTTCATGTTCATAAGTTTAAAGACTGTTTCGTGGGTTTGGAGTTTAAGAACATGTTTTAAATCGTTGATGGTTATAGTTCCAGATTCAATTAGGATATCTCCCAATTTCTTTAGCGTCTCTTTTTGTATTTTCAGGGCTTGATCCAGCTGAAATTTGCTAATTATTTTTGCTTTGAGGAGTATTTCACCGAGGAATTCATCGACCTGCTTTTTCTTTGAATTTGCAGATATTATCATTCCACTTTCAAACAGTACCTCGATCGCATTATCTTTTGAAAAAATGTTCAAAACGCCGCTCTTCTGCTGCTGATATAGAAGCTGAAGAATATCTACGACTGAAAAATCCTTGATATCTCCTTGAAGTGCCAATTTTTAGCTCCTTTTAAATATTGGAGAGTTCAGATTTAAAGAAGTTCCGTTGGGCAATAATGTAAAGGATAACAAAAAACAGTAAATTGAGATAAAAATTGTGAATGAATGGAAACCCCAACGATGTTATAGGATAGACTAATATCCCTTTATAAGTGAAAAGCTGAACGAGTAAAAGTGAATAAAAAAGACAAAAAACAAATCCTTTTACAGCTTTACCACGATAGATATGACCGAATCCCGGAACTATGATGTTGATTCCCCTGACGAAATAGTTTCTGCGGGTATTGATTTTGTCAACAGACATCCTTAGGGTGGCTTTCGTTTTTGGATCGACACCCTCTCGTCTAATAAAGAGGGAAAAGCACTTATTGCAGGCATCTCTCTTTTCCATGTGACTGAGCGATTTTAGGGTGAAAGATTGCCCGCAAAATTTACAGGCTTTGGAAATTATATATTTATTTTTTAAAGTACCAATGCCAAAGAGTATAACGAGGGCAAGGATTCCAACGATCGGGGCAGCTCTTAAGCTTATACCCTTCATCATCTCGTCCCAAAGATTATCAGCAAGTTTTTTGTTCTCTGTGGAATGGGTAATACGACTCCAAAGCTCTGAATCGGATATATCTTCATCCATGACAACTCTATTTATAAGGGCAATGAATTCTGGTTCTGTTGTTTCTGAGTCAATATCAGTTTCTGAAAAATCCAATATACGCTTCTGGGAACGTTTCGACGCTTCATCGTGATATATTGTTGCGTTTTCCTGATCGAAGTTTGCAGAGTAGTACTTAAAAAGGTTAAAATATGGCGCCACGAGTTCGGAATTGATTTCTATTGACTTCTCGTATAGTGCAGATGCACTATCGTGTTTCTTCATGATAAAATCTACATTGCCGAGATTGTTTATGGCTATGGCTTTTAAATATGAACTGTCAGATTCCGTCGCTTCATTGTAATAGTTGCGGGCGTCGCTTAGATATCCGGTCTTTTTATTTAGTAACCCAAGTGAAAAAAGGGCAGACGTATCATCTGAATTTTCTTCCACCCATTTTTTGAGATTCATTTCTGCATCGAACGTGTAGATGTCATTTCTAATCTGGAGTATCTCGTCGGTGGTTTTTCTATGGGTCGATAGCATCATTGTGGAAGTGTAATCGAGAGTTACAGGGGTGATAATCAATAAAATGTAAAAGATAGCGGTTATCTTTTTTTCCATCGCTGTGTAATATATGAAAAAGGGAAGGGTTAGAAAGAATAAGAGCCAAATAAAACCGAGGTTGAATGTGGCAAGAAAAATAAAAAACACTAAAAGCAAAACGGAAAAGAGCATCGGCGATATCTCCCATGCTGATTTATCTTTCAGATCGTTTGATATCAGTGGGAGGTATTTTATTGCAAGGCTTGCAGAAAACAACGCAAAGAGGGCTAATAGAGAAATTATTATAACGATAATGAAATTTCCCACAAGTGCGGTGTAAGTTGGAATATCGGATATCGAATCTTTGATACCCATCACATATTGATCTATGACCTTAAACAAATTACTTACCGGGTTTTGTCTCCATAAAAAAGCAGCCTTGTAAAAGTGTATCCTTGCAATATCTGGAGAGAGTTTTAAAGATTCGTCAATAAGAGATAAGGCAGTTTTTTCATCTCTTGCATTTTCCATCATCCTTGATAACGAGAGGAGAGAGTAAGAATAGTATGAGATGTTTTTAGCGGCATAGTTCAGCTTGACCTCGTTTAACTCCTCAAGGTCCTTAAGGGCATCAGTATTGTTTCCTTTAGCAAGGGACGTAAGGAAACTAAACCAAATTTCATCATAGTGTTTGAACTCAGTTCTTAAGTATTCAAATGAAGGGTTGCTTAAAATGTTCAAGTCGTCTATTGTAGTGTTTTTTTCATTAGCGGCAAAGGAGGGTGTTAGAATGAAGATGGCAAGAAGAGTGAAAACAGCTCCTTTTGTCAAGTTTTTATAATTACGCAATATGTATTCTCCAAACAATAAATTGTTCCATTTCCACTTTAATTTAGCACATGCCATATTAAAAATCAAGCTATTATTTTTAGCTTGCCTTTTTCAATTATCTATTTTATCTTTATTTACACAAGTAATTTGGGGGTAAGATGAAATTTTATGAATTGGTAAAGTTGATGGCAAAGCTCAGATCCCCAGATGGATGCGCTTGGGACAGAGCGCAAGAGATCAATGATCTCAGGCCGTATGTTATGGAGGAGGCGATGGAGCTTGTCTCAGCAATTGAGACGGGAGATGAAGAAAAGATCAAGGAAGAGTTGGGAGATCTCTTGTTTGAGATAATTTTTGTAACGAGGATTGAGGAAGAAGCCGGGCATTTTACCATTGATGATGTTATTTCGGCCATTCAAAAAAAGATGATCGAAAGACATCCCCACGTGTTCGAGGTGGTAGAATCGGGAAAGGACGGCTGTATGATAACAAAAGAAGAGGTGAACAAACAATGGGAGGAGATTAAGGCCGAAAAAAGGGGAGGGGAATCGGTTCTGGATGGGGTTACTGAGGAGCTTTCGGCCCTCCTTATTGCAGAGAAATATGGCAGGAGGGCAAGTGATGTCGGTTTTGATTGGGAAGAAGTTTCGGAAGTGATAGACAAGATTGAGGAAGAAATCAGGGAGTTAAGATTTGCCAAAGAGACTGGCAACGCCAAAGACATCGAAGAAGAGATCGGCGATCTCCTATTCTCAGTGGTTAATCTCAGTCGCTTCCTTGGGGTCAATGCCGAGCTTGCGTTGCGAGGGGCAAATCGGAAATTTTCTGATCGTTTTAGGAAAGTCGAAAAGAGTGTAAGGGCTGGAGGAAAGTCTATGAAGGATATGTCTATTGAAGAGTTGGAAAAATTATGGCGGGTGGCAAAAGGTGGGGAAGAAAAATAGTTTAATTCTTTTTGCCTTTGTCGGGGGCTTAAACAAAGCGTGAAACTCCACATAAAATATTTTGTGAATTGCATCGTATATTGTAACGATATAGCAACGGAGAATTTGAGATGAAAAAGAAATATTTCTCGGCTTTACTTTCGGGTATGCTCCTTCCTGGGGCGGGCCAGATTGCAAACAAGCAATCTGTAAAAGGTGGTATCTTAATCTTTTTTACTGTCGCCTTTTTTGTAGGATTTGTTTGTATA
>JAUWME010000230.1 GCA_030613285.1 Candidatus Zymogenus sp.
CTGGAAATAAAGTCCGATTGCTTTGAGGCATACTTGAATCTTGGAATCCTCTATCTCGATCAAGAGAAATTTAGCAAGGCCGACAGGATGCTCTCAAAGGCGATTAGGGTTAGGCCAAACAACACTATTGCATTAAAAAACTTGGGTATTGCCAGAATCAAATCGGGGAAAACAGACTCTGCCGCTTCTGTCCTCGAAAATGCAATCAAAATTTCCCCTGAAGACCCCGATCTACACGTAAGCCTCGGAAATATTTATTCCAAAGCCGGAAAGTATGAGAAGGCATTCGACTCATTTGAAGAGGCCCTATCTCTTGATTCGGAATCTGCCTTGGCTTACATTGGGATGGGAGACACTTACCTCAAGCAGGAGGAGCTTGAAAAAGCGGAGGAGTCTTACATCAAGGCTACGGAGGTTGACCCCAGATCCTTTGAGGCATTTACCAGTCTTGGGAGGATATATCTGGAGACGATGGATTACGAAAAGGCTCGGAATGCTTTTATGACAGTAATAAAAATAAAGCCGGATCTTTACCAAATATATGTCGATATTGCCGAAATAAACCTGCGTCAGGACAAGAATTTGGATGAGGCCATCAAGATGGTAAATATTGCCCTTAAGGCCTATCACGGATATGCGAGAGGCCATGTAACAAAGGGACGAATTTTTCTTGCCCAGGGGAAAAAGAATGATGCCAAAAAGGCCTTCAAAAAGGCCCTAAAATACGATCCTAAAAACAGCACCGCCAAGAAATATCTGAGCTCAATGAAAGACAAAAAGAAATCCAATGACGAAACTGAAGGCGGAGACGGGGACGACAGTACAGATAATAAATCCGAGACTGAAACGAAGGAGGGTTCCGGGGAAAAGCCAACTGAGACCAACACAAACAAAGACACAACGAAGCAGCATTGACTAAATACTTATTGTTGATGACCCTCTCCCAAAAAGATGCTTGTAATGCTTCAATGGAATATCAATTTCACTTGTTGCATTGGGAAAAACTCAAAAACTATCTTTGAAGAACATAAGTAGTCTTGGGCAACAGCCCATTAAATTGACACTAACACCAATATTAACTTTTTAGTGAGGTAATAAAAATGAAAAAGATACCTTTTTTTGGCAACTCACTTTTAGTATTGCTTTTAGTAATAACATTGCTCCTTTTTACCACATCCTGTACGCCGGAAATTATTCCCATCAGGGGAGGTGAGGGAATTGTAAATCTTGAATCTAAAAGCTACACTCTGGATAAGGAGGGAGTTGTAATCACCGTTGTGAGCGACGCCTGGAGCTACGAGCCGATAGATGCAAGGTACAGCTTTACCCCGTTTCTGATTTCTATCCGAAACAACACTTCGGGAGATATCACGATAGATGAGGATAATATCCTCATGTTTGACGAGACAAACACCCAGTACGGTGTAATCAAGGCTGAGTTTGTGGACAAAGCGCTCGGTTCTGCCCAGACTCCTCCCCCCATTATTTTCTACGGGGGAAATTACTACTATCGCAACTGGGGCGGTTTGGGCCTCGAATTTTCCTATCCCCTGAGATATAACCAGTACGACTCTAAGATAATCCCATTAGCATTCAGATTTGGCACCATACTTTCTGGGGCAAAGGCAAGGGGTTTTGTTTTTATGCAGAAACACTCTTCCGAATCACGAAACCTCAAACTTGTTATAAGCCCCGTTGGCTCAATTGCAACAGAGGAGGGCGAAGCAGCACCGACTTCATTGCCCCAATTCATTTTCAAATTTGAAGTTACCGAATAGCGAGTCTGCTGAATTTAGAGATTTTTGTAGGAGTAGTATTTACAAGTTGGGTATAAAATGCGAGAGGATTTGAAGATATATTCTTTTAAACTAAATGTTATGATTTGCGGTTAATGGAATACAAGAACATTATCGTAACTTCAGAAAACTCAATTGGGAAAATTCTTTTAAATCGTCCAAAGGCGATGAACTCTCTTTCGATGGATATGAGAGACGAATTGGAGAATGCCCTTTCTCGGTTGGATTCTGACGATGGTGTTTCGCTGATAATGATCACGGGTGGCCCAAAGACTTTTTCTGCGGGCTTTGACCTGAAGGAGGCCGTGGAAACAAATCTCAAGTCTTTTTTTCACCGCATCGTTGAATATCACGAAGCGATTTACACGGTAAAAAAATTTGTAATCACCGCTGTTTCTGGCTTTACCCTTGCCGGTGGGTTCGACCTTGCTCTTGCCGGCGACATGATACTGGCATCGGAAGGCGCATCCTTTGGCCACGTTGAAGTCAATTTCGGCATCAACCCCCTTCTTTTTCCACTGTACAAAAAGGTGGGGCACACCCGTGCTCTGGAATTATGCGCTACAGGCAGAATAATCGATGCAATCGAAGCCAAAAGCATGGGAATTGTAAACAAAATTCATCCCCATAAGGATTTTGCGGCAACAGCAGAAAAGAGGGCCGTAGAGATTGCCCGGATAGGCCCAGAGGCACTATCTGCCATTAAAGAATCGGCATCTCACATTCTGGGGATTGATGTTTTGAAAGCCTTAAAATATGAATTTGCATTGACCTCAAAACTTGTGGAAAACGCTAATTTTCAAGATAAAATCACCACTTTTCTCAAACAATCTGGAATGATCAAGTAACAATATGTATCTTCAAACCGAATGCAAACAGTGCCTTATAAAGCAGGCTGAATCGACCGCCAGACTCTCTGGCGCAAACGATGAGCTAATTGCAAAAATTAGTAAAGAGGCAGCCTCCATTGTGGAAACCGCACCACCAAAAACCACGGCACCGGAACTGGCGGCAATAATCTTTGATAAAATTAGGAAATACACCGGCGTTTTAGACCCCTATCTTGAAATTAAGGGAAAAAGCTTTGAAGGGGCTCTTTCAATATATCCCGAAATTGCAAAAAAAGTCGAAGCCTCAAAAGACAGATTAAGGGCATCGCTTGTTGCATCCGCTGTGGGCAACATTATAGATTTCGGCATCCCCGGTTTGTCATTTTCGCCACAGAGCATTGTCGATGAATACGAGAACCTCACCTTTGAAATAGATGACTACGAAGAACTGAAGGACGAACTTTTAAAGGCAAAGAAAATCCTCTACGTTGCCGACAATGCGGGAGAGATTGTATTGGACAGGCTTTTCCTTGAGTGGATGAAGGCAAATCTGGAGGCAGAGGTTGTCTTCGCCGTCAGGGGTGGACCGATAATCAATGATGCACTGCTAAAAGACGCTATGGATTCCGGCATTGGAGAGTTGGCAGAAATCATCGACACTGGCACGGCAATCCCCGGCGCCCTCCTCAAATTGGCGTCTAAAAATTTCATGAAAGTCTACGATGAATCTGATATTGTCATTTCGAAGGGGCAGGGGAACTATGAAGTCCTGGAGGGGGAGAACAAGAACATCTTTTTTATCTTGAAGGCAAAGTGCGATGTTATTGCAAAGTTCCTTTCGGTGGAACTGGGTTCGTTGATATTAAAAAGGAACTAATTTTGATTGCTAATTTGAATTGCCGACTTAGATTAATATTGTATTGCTGAGTTTTAAAGGAACCAAAAAATGTTTTACATCCTTACCGAAGAAGAAATCAAAAGTGGGAAAGTAACAGACATCTACTTTACAAGAACAAAGGAGATTCTGGACGCAAAAGGAATCAAAAGAAACGTTGTGGCAGAGGTCTATACAAAAGCCCTTCCGAGAGATTGGCAATGGGCGGTCTTTGCCGGCCTTGAGGAAGTTTTGGAGCTTCTCAAAAATCACGATGTGAAGGTCAGGAGCATCCCTGAGGGGACAGTCTTTTATCCCGGAGAGCCGATCCTTGAGATAGAGGGGGAGTACACCGACTTTGGGATTCACGAGACAGCCATATTGGGTTTAATCTGCCAAGCTACGGGGATTGCCACGATGGCGGCAAGGTGCAAAATTGCGGCAGGAGACCGTCCCATCATCTCCTTTGGCACAAGAAGGATGCACCCAGCCATCGCCCCGATGATTGACCGCTCGGCAATAATCGGTGGTCTAAACGGAGTAAGCTCCATCGCCAGCGCAGAAATACTGGGGGAAACCCCGGTGGGCACCATGCCCCACGCCCTGATCCTCATCATCGGGGACACGGTTAAGACCGCAGAAGCATTTAACGAAATTATCGACAAGGACGTCAACCGCATTGTCTTGATAGACACTTTTAACGATGAGAAATTCGAGGCATTGAACGTGGCCGAGGCACTAAAGGACGATCTCTTTGGCATACGGCTGGACACCCCCGGCTCCAGAAGGGGAAACTTCAAGGAAATTCTAAGCGAGGTACGCTGGGAACTCAATATTCGTGGGTATTCTCACGTCAAGCTCTTTGCCAGCGGTGGCCTTGATGAATATTCCATAATGGATTTAAACCCAGTTTGCGATGCCTACGGCGTTGGGACTTCAATCTCCAGTGCCATTACTGTGGATTTTTCCTTCGATTTAATCGAAATTGAGGGCGAGCCGATCGGCAAGCGGGGCAAGAAATCTGGGAGGAAAGACCTCTTTCGATGCGAGAAATGTGGTGAATCTGTAGTGGTTACCTTTAATCAAAAACCCGAAACCTGTGTCTGCGGGAGCTACCTGAGACCGCTCCTTGAAACCTTCACCCCAAAGAGTGGTGTAAAAAACCTCCCCTCCCCCCAGGAGATAAGGTCGTGGGTACTCTCACAAATTTCTGGCTTCGGC
>JAUWME010000126.1 GCA_030613285.1 Candidatus Zymogenus sp.
GTATTTAACATCGTATTTGTTGACGGTTGCCAACGATGAGCTGCCAAAATCTTTTTCGGTGACATTATGAAATGCCCACCCTTTTTTTGTCCAAACAGCGTATGCGGCCTCGATGGTTTTAGTCAGTTTAAAATTAGTGTCGAATCGGTAGATGGTTATTCCCTCAATCATCTCCTCGTTTGGAAGAAATCGGTCTAAATGATAGATGCTGCCGCCCTTTTTTAACCAAATCTTGTTGAGCATATATTCGGGTTTTAGTTCCTGCTTCTTCTTTTTTATCTTAACAATTTCCAGATATTCGGTAAGCCGATTAGCTTTCGGTACGAGATAGTCGCTGCCAAAAAAGGCGAAGATACTTATCAGGAATGCAACGATAAGTATCGGCATGATAATAGAGATGTGGCTTATTCCGCAGGTCCTCATGGCAACAAGCTCAAGGTTTTTCCCCATTAGTCCCAAGGAGATTAGCGTTGCAAGCATCACGGTTATTGGAAGGCTCAAAAAGAGCATGAAAGGAATTTTGCTTGCAAAATATAGGAGAATAATTGAAACAGATGCGGGATAATCAAGGAGCAGTCCCGTGTGTTCAAAGATATCTACGATGAGAAACAGGACGATAGACGCAGATATTGCAAAAAATACTATTGTGAAAAATTGTTTTAAAACGTAACGGGATATAATTTTCATTTAGTGAATTTTTGAAAAAATTTATTGATAAAGATAAGGGCGTTGTTATAGAGGGTGATGATTAAGATGGGGGATTCCCTGCCGGCCTTGATAAACATGTATAGACCAGCCCCTCCCAAGACGATATTTCCAATCCACATCGAATAAAGGGGATTTATATATCCGTTTTTACCCAGAAGCTCTCCGAAGAGCATAAAAATGTAGTAGACAAAAATGATTACAATGGCAAGAAACATTCCCCCCGACTTTCCCCTGGGATTTGTCTGTATTCCTAAGGGGATGCCGATAAACATAAAAACGATACAGGCAAAGGGGAAGGCAAAACGTTTGGAAATTTCGACCTGTCTTTTTCTGATAGATGACAGTGTGCCCTCGTAGTTGAATATGGCTGTTGGGTCTTCAGGGTTTGCTTTGTATTCTCTTGTGTGCCCAACAAGGTCTCCTCGGAGCCATTCCACCTCGGCATAAAGTTCGTCCAAAGTCATCTCAAAGTCCCGTTTTCGGACTTTTTCCTTGTCGTCTTCATTGCCGAAGATACTGATATTGAGACTATACCTCTCAAAAACGGAGGTTTGTTCGGACTCGGTTTCTTTATTGGAAAGGATGATTGTACCGTTGATCAGAGTAATAGTCAGAAAGGAATCTGATTCATCGGCTGTGATGTAGCCTTCTTGGGCAATGATAGTTATTGCGGTATCAACATTGGAGTCATCGTATATGAGTATGCCATTTAGACGGTCTGATTTGCTCGACACCTTATCGACGTAGATGACAATCCCTTTTAAGTCGTTGAAGACCTTTTCTCTGAGCGCTACGTTAACTTGGGAGCTTATGACCCGAACAAGGAATTTATGAAGGTTGAAATTATTTCTTGGAGCAACATAGATTGTTAAGTAGAGGGTTACTGTTAAAGCAAGGAGAGTGAAGAGGAACGCTGGGCGCACAATCTGGTAGATGCTAATTCCAGAAGCCTTTAATGCTATTATTTCATAATCTCTTGAGGCTCGGCTGAATGTAAGGATGATGGCCAAAATTAGGGACATGGGAATTGTAAAGACCAGAAAGTTAGGAAGCATAAGGACGATGAGCATAACGACGTTAAATAGAGACATTCCTTGGCTTACCATCATTTCGGTTAGCTGGAAAATCCTCCCCATGATTATGATAAAGCTGAAGATGACAAGGCCGATGGAGAAATTGGCAAGGATTTCAAGTATGAGATGCTTCGGAATAATTTTCTGCATAACTTATAATTTTAAACTATGATGAGCTTAAAGTAAATAGAAATCTACCAAAAAAGTTAATAAAAAGGTACAGAGATTACTAAAACGTTGGAATTTTGTTAGTCTCTTTTAGGTTACTGACAGGTGAGGTGTTTTAAGCCCGAATAGCCAAATGGGTCTACACAAAGGTTTGTTGCAATATAAATAGAAAGGGGACGAGGACATAGTTGTTTTAAATAGATGATGTTGTGGAGAATGTCAAAATGATTTGATGGTTCTGACCATTAAATGGTGAATTTTTGTGCCACTAAAATCTCAAGAAGGCAAAATGGTTTATTTGTCAGAGCCCTCGTGGTAAAACTTTATAAAATAATCGAGTCCAGACCAGAGGGTAAGAAATATGGCGATCAACATTACGAGAAGTCCCGAAGTGTGGAAATCTAAGGTAATGATTACGTCTTTCACTTTGATGATGGGATATGTGTGATGCATGATTAAGCTAATTGTTGCGATTACCTGAAAGAGATTTTTGTGTTTTCCTAAGGAACTTGCTGATATTACTATCCCTTCGCTGGCCGCTACAGCTCTCAAACTTGTTATCCCTGTTTCTCTTAAAACGATAAGGACTACCATCCATGCTGGTATCCTGTCAAGGGGGATAAGCATGATAAGGGCAGTTAGGACAAGGAGTTTGTCGGCCAAGGGGTCAAGGATTTTACCCAGATTTGTAACAAGGTTATACTTACGGGCAATGTAGCCATCTACAATGTCAGTCAGAGTTGCAATCAGAAACAATACCGCAGTGATGAAGTTAATGAAGGGGGTTGTGTAAGTAAGCATAATCATGATGATTGGAATTACCAATAACCTGAATGTTGTCAGAACATTTGGAACATTCAAATTAGATCCGCTTTGCATTATTTTATTCAATGATTACTTTCCCCTTGCCAGAAAATTCAATAAATGGAGGGTCAACAGCATTGCTATTGTCATTGTTTGGTGCAAGTTGAACAACCTTTGGAGTGATTTTCCCCTGCCATCCGATAATGACTCCCGCCCTTACCTTAAACGGCGCACCCTCTACAATCTGCTTTGTGACGGGGTCTGTTTTGGAAACAGTAGCTAAACTCCCAATTCCTTTGAGTTGTAAAATATCGAGGTTACTATCTTTTGTCAACTTAATCGATCCGTTTTCCCATGAAAATCCTGACTGGAAGGCGAGGATAGAAGATTCTCTGATGTAAAAAACCTCGTTTGCTTTAATCTTTATGATAAAAATCCGTTTATCGCCCGGTGAGATAAGCACTTTACCCTCACCTTTGATCTTCATTATTGGGTTTTCTTTCCCCCCAAGATTGTCTTTTGTCAATTTCCCTTGATTACTCTGCTTTATGTTTTCAAAATTCAGATTACCTTCGGCCGTGACTATTTCGTTGCTTCTGGCAAAGGTATAACCCGAAAAGACAATTTCGAGTTGGTTATTTGAAGTAATAGTAAATTTACCTTTACTATCAGCCTCATCTGTATCAGTATCTACCCTTTCTTTTTTTGCCTTAGCGGATGGAGGCTTATCGTCTTCCTGAGGTTTTTCGTTATGAGAATCTTCAATGGTATCTAAAACTTCCACAGCTTCAATTAGACCCTCGTTGCTCTTATCAAGATGGATATGTTCCACATCGCTATCGGTCTGGCCTTTTGAATCTTCACTCTCCTTTTCATTCTCAAAATCGTTGAGCATCTCTTTAAGTTCGGGATCAAGAGTGAGGTCCCCAACTTGGATTTCCTCCTGAGGTTGTTCGTCATCCGCCTTTTTACTTTTTTCTTCTTGCTTTTTATTAACAATATCTGGTTTTGACACACCGGAGATGATATCCTCCATTTTTTTTGCCATACTTCTGGAGCCGGCCCTTAGGAATTCCTCCCTGGCTGTTTTATATTTTCCAAGCTCGGAGTAAACAAGGCCGAGGTAGTTGTGGGCCTTGTCGTAATTTGGCTTGATGCTTAAGGCATCGTTGAGCTCACGGATGGCGTCAAAATATTTTTCTAACTTAAAAAATATCAACCCCAGATTTAGCCGCAGTGTCAAGTTGTGTGGGTTTCTTTTAAGAAGCTTTTTGTAAATAGTTTCGGCTTTTGGGAAGTCCTTGAGGCGAAAGTAGACCATTCCAAGGAGGTTTTCAACACCTTCACTACCGGGTGATAGTTTGTAAGCCTTTTCCAGGGGCTTAGTCGCCTCCTTGATTTTACCCGCTTCAAAGAGTTGGCGGCCTTCTTTAAAAAGCTGTAAAAACTCCTCACCGTCTAAAACATTTTTTCTGTTTGGTGCCAAAAAGTTCCTCTAAAAAAAATGGAATGTTACAACTCAAGTGGTATATCGTTAAAATAGTCTAAGAATTTCAAAACCTTCTTGACGTAGTTCTTGGTCTCTTTATAGGGGGGTATCTGATTGTTGTATTTGACCACAGCGTTTTCGCCGGCGTTGTAACCGGCCAGCACAAGCCTCAAATCCCCATTGAAGAAATCCATAAGATAATTCAAATATTTGGTTCCGCCGTAGATGTTTGATCTTGGATCGTAGATGTCACTGACGCCGAAACGTTTGGCAGTGGCTGGTATCAACTGCATAAGGCCACAGGCTCCTTTGTGAGATAGCGCATATGGGTTGAAATTGGATTCTGTCTTAATAACGGCCTTTATTAGATATGGATCAACTCCGTAAATTTCAGATGCGTCCTTTATAATGGTGTCGTAGGTGTTGGAGTTGTAGAAATACTCGGAGTAAGAGACATATTCGTCTTCGTATTCGTCATAGATCATGGTGTAGCCGTCTGTGGTGGGGATGTTTGTGAAGACAATTGTTCCGTCAGCCTCGATTTTTTTGTAGAAATCTGCAAGGGCATTTGGGGCAGGGGCCACTAAAATAAAAACAAAAGATAGGATTATCAGTTTTGCAAGTACTGTTTTTGTGGGTACGGAAGATTTTAATTTGTTTGGCTTTTTCATTTTTTGACTTTATATAAAATTATATATCAAATATATAAATACCCTTAAAATTATGCATATTTTAATATAAAAAGTAGTAGATTACAAGAAAAAATTGAGTTTTTTCAATAAGAAAAGTGATATTTTTGCTTTTTTTACTATTCTTTTTTATAGAGACATTTACTTTGCAAAAAAAAGAATAAAATTCCTTCTATGTCAAATCAACACTTGACTATTGCAGTAAGATGTCCTAAAAGTTGGTATATGTACTTGCAGCCAGCTTTTGTTTTGTTTCAATTGATTTAACAGGAAATGAGATTTATGGAAGAGACATACGTTTATGATTATCTTGTAATTGGAAGCGGGATTGCAGGTCTTAGCTTTGCGTTAAAGGCATCGGAGACCGGAAGCGTTGCCATCATTACGAAGAAGGAAGATAAGGAGTCCAACACGAACTACGCACAGGGCGGGATTGCATCTGTAATGAGCAACTTAGATTCCTTTGAGTTTCACATCAAGGATACTCTAAACTGCGGGGCGGGAATATGTCATGATGATGTTGTTGAGATGGTTGTAAAAAGTGGCCCTGACATGATAAGAGAGCTGGTTGAGTCTGGGGCCAAGTTTTCGATGTTAGAAGAAGACGGTATGGATTCCTACGATCTGGGGATGGAAGGGGGTCATTCAAAGCGGCGAATCATTCATGCCAAAGACCTCACGGGAGCCGAGATAGAGAGGGCATTAATTGCAAGGGTCAGAGAGAAGGAAAACATCGATTTTTTTGAAAATCATATTGCAGTCAATCTCATCACCGACCGCACAATATCATCCAAACCCGTGGTGCCAAAGAGAGTCTGGGGGGCATATGTGCTTGACACCATCAACGGGGGTGTCATGACATTTTCAGGTAAAATCACCTTTCTCGCTTCGGGAGGGGCTGGAAAGGTCTATCTTTATACATCAAACCCGGACATTGCCACAGGCGACGGCATCGCCATGGCATATCGGGTGGGGGCGAAGGTGGCAAATATGGAGTTTGTCCAGTTTCACCCCACCTGTCTATACCATCCCAAGGCGAAGTCGTTTCTTATCTCAGAAGCTGTCAGGGGTGAGGGGGGAATCCTTCGCCTTGCCAACGGTGAGGCGTTTATGAAAAAGTATAGCGATATGGCAGAGCTTGCCCCCAGGGACATCGTTGCCCGCTCCATCGACGAGGAGCTAAAGAGGTCGGGTGATGACTGCGTCTTTCTGGACATCACAAAAAGGGAGGCGTCCTACATTAAAGATCGTTTTCCAAATATCTACGAGACGTGCAAAGGGTTTGGAATTGACATGACGACCGATCCAATTCCCGTGGTTCCTGCGGCCCACTACATGTGCGGCGGGGTTGTTGTGGATAAGGAAGGCAAAAGCAGCATCGAGGGACTATACTGCGGGGGTGAGGTTACGATGACGGGTCTCCACGGGGCAAACAGGCTTGCGTCAAATTCGCTCCTTGAGGCGGTGGTGTATGCCGACAGAGCAGCTGCAAGCGCAAGAAAGGAGCTTGCAACCATCAAAGAAAATCCACCGAAGATTCCCCCCTGGGATCCTAAGGACGCTGTTGACAGTGATGAAGAAGTTGTCATTTCCCAAAACTGGGACGAGGTGAGGAGGTTCATGTGGAACTACGTTGGGATTGTCAGGTCTGATAAAAGGCTTGAGCGGGCTATGAGGAGGTCCCGCTCCCTCCACAAGGAGATAACCGAATACTACTGGCATTTTACCATTACATCAGACCTCATTGAGCTGAGAAACATTGCCCTTTTGGCCGATATGATAATCAGGTCGGCAATGATGAGAAAGGAGAGCCGAGGACTCCACTACAACATTGATTATCCCGACAAGGATGACAAAAACTTTCATAGGGATACGGTTCTTGTGCGGGAAGACTGGGAGTGATTAGGCTAAAAAGTTGTTTTTTTATTGAATCTGATATCCAACCGGGCCAACCAAACCAACCGGGCAAACCGCGGGTGTGAATTTGTTTTAAAAATCATATATGCG
>JAUWME010000467.1 GCA_030613285.1 Candidatus Zymogenus sp.
CTGACCAACCCTAAATATCATCAACCTCTAAACTATCAACTCTAAAATTGCCAACCTCCTCAAAATTGCCAGCCTCCCCAAAATGACCAACCCTGTTGGTAGGCACGGGCGGATTTGAACCGCCGACTTCTACCGTGTCAGGGTAGCGCTCTCCCCCTGAGCTACGTGCCTAAGTGATTAGATTAATTAACAATGTTTTGGTGTAATGTCAAGACAAAAGATTAAATATTTATCGTGTTTCAATATTATATTTATGGTACTTCCTTTTGGATTTTTTTCAATTGTTGTTCTGAAAGTCTTTTGTATCTTCCAGTAAGCTCTGTTGCTTTTTTAAAGTATTTATGTGCTCCGGTTGAGTCCCCTGAATTTATGAGCGCTGTTCCCATCCAGTAGTATACTTGGGCATCAACGCCCCCTTTTTTGTCAATATTGGAAAAGTTGTTGTATACTGTTTTGAGCCAGTTTTCTCCTTTGTTGTTTATTTCAACTCTCATGGATGATTTTAGTGCAAAGATTTCTTCTTTTACATCATCGGCAAATTTTAGTGAGAGGTGTATGTAACCTTGAGCCACGTCTGGAACTCCCACCATCGACCAGTATATTCCTTTTCCGGCGTAGCCTGGGGAGAAGTGTTTGTCATCTTTTATTGCTGATGCAAACTCCCGGAAGGCGTCGTCTGTGAAGCCCATATCGAGAAATCTAATCCCGTTGTTTACGTGGTGAATTGGTGAACCGAAGGGATACTTTTCGACGTTGATGGTTCCGGCACATCCAATTAGGAGCAGCATATACGAAAAAAAGAGTGCGATTATAATGTGCTTTTTTGTCATGGTGCTGGCACAGAGATATTAGAAACAGCATGTTTGTATATGAGGTATGTTCTGTCTGAATCGAAGAAGATACAAAAATTATCGAAGCTTTTCACCAAGCCCTCTAACTGAACGCCACTCATAAGCTCAACTATCACGGTTTCTCTCTCTTTTCTTACCTGATTTAGAAATTGATCTTGAACATTAATGCTATTTTTTACCATGTGAAAACCGGATACAAAAAGTGAGTTATGACACTAAAGAAACTTCTGCTATTTTAACCTTTTTGTGGGATAAGTACAAGCTTTTTTTTAGGATTAAGAATTATTCTGCTATTTGAGATACAGGTGTACTTTGCATTTTTTAACAATTTTTGAGATGTCATAAGGATACTCAAACCAATGGATTCCCTCTACTTTTTTAAACCACGTCATTTGGCGTTTTGCAAACCGTCTGGTGTTTCTCTTTATAAGGTTAGTGGCAGTCATCAAGTCTATTTCTCCATTTAGAAAAGAGACGATCTCTTTGTAGCCAATTGTGTTTAGAGAACGACAGGCAGGTGAATATCCACTGTCTAATATTTCTTTGACTTCGTCCACGATACCGGATTTAATCATCTCATCCACGCGGCGATTTATCCTCTCGTGGAGGTTTTTTCTTTCCATCGTCAGTCCGATGTAAATGGGGTTAAAAACAGTATTTTTAAATGAGTGCTCCTCTTTGATTTCGGCCGCCGATTTGCCGGTAAGTCGGTAGATTTCGAGGGCACGGACTATCCTTGCTCGGTCGTTTTTGTTGATGGTTATGGCGGACTTTGGGTCGACATTTTTTAGCTCGGTGAAGAGGTGATAAAGCCCCTTTTCATCGAGCTCTTTTAGGATTTGGTTTTTGGTTTGGCCCAAATCTGAAGGTATGGAAAAAAGGCCGTGGATAAGCGCCTTGATGTAAAGACCTGTTCCGCCGGTTACGATGGGAATTTTGCCATTTTGTAAGATATTGTTGACCACCTCCCCCGCCATCTTTGAGTACTGCTCCGCATCAAAATTGTCGTCCACATTACAGACGTCGATAAGATGGTGAGGCACTCCCTTCATTTCATCTACGGTGGGTTTTGCAGTTGCGATGTTCAGGTTGCGATAGACAGCAGCTGAGTCGGCGCAAACAATCTCGCCATTTGGCGATAGTTTTAGCGCCACATCTACTGCAACCTTGGTTTTTCCTGTGGCCGTGGGGCCTGTAATTACCAATATTTTTTTTTGGTTTTTTGTGGACTTTCTCTTGGGTTATATTTGATTTGTCATATCAATTAATCAATGGGTCAATAACTACACTTGGCGTTTGAAACGGCGTTCAAGCTCCATTATTGGAACTGTGATCACGGTGGGTCTTCCGTGGGGACACCGGTTTGAATGGGGTGTCCTTTCCATCTCGTCAAGGAGCGCTTTTATCTCTTTGGGTTCGAGCTTTTTTCCCGCCCGGATTGCCCCGTGGCAAGACATCACCAAAAGGAGTTTTTCACGGATTGATTCTGCCGTTGTGGCTTTTGGGTGCTCCCTCAGCTCTTCTGCAATCTCAACTATCAATCTCTCCACATCGCTGTCTTCGAACATTCCCGGAACTGAAGAGACAACAACCGTCCCCTTTCCAAAGTCAGAAATCTCA
>JAUWME010000112.1 GCA_030613285.1 Candidatus Zymogenus sp.
TTTCACGAAAATAGTGGGAGGGGGTTGCAATCAACACCAGATTTGCCCTTCTTACCGCAGCCTTGAGGTCAGACTCCACGTGCACAATCTTTGGAAGAGTATGCCCCTTAAAAAACGTCGGGTGCTGACGCCCTTCTGTAATAGTCTCCACAAGATTGGACCTGCCGTCATACATAATCAGCCCGTAGTCCGAATATTTTGGATCGTTGTCAAATTTTCTACCAAGATGCACTGTCAACGTAAACCCGAAGGCCCCGGCGTTTATGACCGTCACGTTTCGCTCTGCCTTGGGAGGATAGACCCTGTGGTCAACCTGATTTGCGTAAAACTGACCCAGTTTCAGGTCCCGAACCCAGTACCTCTTCCTAAACCCAACAGTTTGAGAAAATATCTTCCTCCTCAACAAGGGCTTTAAACCCTCCTCCACCACTTTGTCCATCCCCGCAGAAAAGGTAGAATCGAGGTTGGGGGACCTTTTGTACCTGTCGTTGTAAAACGTAGTTATCTGCTCCAGTTCCTCTTCTGCGGCCAACTTCAATTGTTTCATCGAGACGGCTTCCCTGCCGTAAAGGGCCTTTGCCACCAGATGAGTTGGTAGGATTATTTTATTCTTTGCCACCCCCTCAAGGACGGTTCTGCCGATGACATCCCCCGGATCCATGTTTTCTTTGAGAGAGCTGATGATGTCTTTTACCATAAACGGCTCTCCCATAGTCACAAACGCCCTGCCATAAACCCCCTCCATGGCGTCAAAGACGGTAGACAAGATCCTTTCTGAATACCCCTTTCCAAACTTGAGGTACTCGCTGATGGGGATGTCCTCAGCCCTGTCTCGTAGGGTCAAAATTCCGCTTAAGGGGCTTCTGTGTGTCAGGGCACGGTCTTCCGGCACTCGAGAGAGAGAAAGGGAAAGTGGAACCACTGTAACATCCCCTTCGGCTTTTAAAAGGGCGTCAATAATCCAGTCGGGGATTGCGGCCCGCAGAGACCCGTCGATACTCCTGGTGGTGTAGCGGGAAGCCTCCGCATGAACCACAAGGGATGCTCCAACCTCCAAAAGGGAGCGCATATAGACAGCAAGAACTTCCTCATATTCCCTTCTGTTCTGGCTCCAGAGAATTTTTTTTGTAACTTTGATGATCTTGAGCTTTTTCAACTCGTCTTCGATCTCTCGGTTTGGAATCAAGCGATCCCCCAACGCAGAAAACGGGAGACCAAGCCCCAAGGAATCCAGAAACACGTTTATTACTACACTGTCAAAATGGGAGTTGTAGCTAGGGAGATAGAGGACACCACCCTTCGCCTCCTTGATAGTTGCATCTATCGAATTTAAAAATTTGTCCTCCAAAAATTCCGGAAAAAAGGGTCTTTTTGGGTTGGGGTGGGAAAACAGATACCGGGAAAGAAAATATGCCACTTTTCTGGCCCGCTGGTGTGAGGCAAGATCGTACTCCGCAAAAGTATCTTGAAGGGTCAACTTTGTATCAAAGCCGAAACTCGGTTTATCACCGGAATCATCAGCAGATACACCACCCGTACCCAGATATTTCCCAGCAAGCTTCAGGGCATTCTCCCCTTCTCCATGCACCTCGTCTTGCAAAGGCGGAATATCATTTGTCAGCAGGGGAAACTCGTCCCTTCCCTCAAAGAAACGATAGATCGTATCAATGGAAAGTCTCTTTGCGAAGAATTTTACTAAGGGGTGTTGTGGCATGATACCATTTCCTTTACGGAACTACCATCACAGGGCATGGGGCATAATGAATAACCCTGCCGGCAACACTCCCGATGAGGGGGCGAGTGCCGCCGCGTCGCCCGTGTGTCCCCATGATTATGAGATCGATCTTAGTCTTTTTTGCATAAGTGGCAATCTCATCGGCAGGAAAGCCGGCCCTTAAGACCTCCACCACTTTGACATCTACCTTCTTTGCTTCTTCCTTGGCGCTTCTAAAATACTTTTTTCCTTCCCCTTTCAATTTTTCCATAACCTCTTTAGATTCTTTCTTCCCCAGTTGTTTGAAGCTTTCTACCACCATCTCGGAGATTACAAAAATTGTGTGCATATCAGCGCCAAACTGATTGCACATATCCACGGCGTGCTTTACGGCCTTGTTGGAACAGCTTGAGCCGTCCACCGCCACAAGGATTTTTTTGTATTGAGACATCTCTGACCTCCTTTAAATAACAGAGTGTTTTTCATTTACATTTCATAATATATCACATCGAAAAAAGGTCAAGACAAAAAGGAGGGGATAAAAAATGGATGAGTGGAAATAAATAACTCTTGACAGTTTGAACGCAAATATTTTACTATGACATTTGAGCTTTGCGTCTCGGTAGTGGCCGAGGGATATAAGGACAAGGTTCAATGCTTTTGACCCAGTTATTGTTATGCTACTATTGCACTGTTAAAATGTCAAACCAATCTTGGTGGTAAGCCATGAGGACAAAACGAAGAGTCAATATGCGTTGCTTTTTAAAACGTTTTCCAAAAAAACTGGTTTTTGCAATTACCCTTATTTTCTTCACCATCACTTTGTGGGGAGACATCGGTATTACTGGAGACATGGTCGGGAGAGTTTCAGATTTTAACAGTAAAGATGTGAATGTCAGAGTCCTCGAAGGGAGAATTACAACAGGGGTGGTCGTCACAGCAGTTGGTCCCTACTCGGTTATTTTTGGCAGCAAAAACATTTTTGTCGAAAGTGAGAAATGCTTTATAACCGCCGGGGTTGGCGGGGGGCTAATCTTAAAAATCGGTGGGAGGGAGTTCAGGACGTCCAAGGCGGTTAAGATAGTTTTGGTGGCTTCTGCGGGGGAGGGCACACTCATTGTTGCATTGGACAACGTGAGCGCAAAACCCATTACCCACAACTATCGGGGAGAATTGAAGATAACAAATGACGCCGGTGTTGTGGCAATTATCAACATTATCCCCTTGGAGGAATATCTCTGCTCGGTTGTAGCGTCTGAGATGTCCACAAACGAAATGGAAGCGATGAAGGCCCAGGCGATCCTTGCCCGGACATTTGCCGTGAGAAACCGGGGCAGGCACAAGAAATATGATTTTTGCGACAAGACCCACTGCCAACACTACGGCGGTGCAGGGCTTGAGACTTCCCGATCAATAACGGCGGTAAGAGAGACGACGGGAAAAGTCCTCCTCTTTGATGGAGCGGTGGCAAGCGTTTTTTATCACGCCTGCTGTGGGGGGATGACCACATCCCCAGCTTATGTGTGGGGTGGGGATGAATTTCCCTACCTCAAGCCCGTAAAGTGCCAAAGACCCGGCGGTGGTGGGTACCTGTGTGGTAAGAGCAGGCACTTCAGGTGGGAGGCAACAATTACGTCAGATGAGATGAGGAGTCTTATTGCCGACGCCTTTGGAGTCTCGGCCAGAGGCGCAAAGCTCAAGATAATGTTGAGGGATCCATCGGGGAGGGTGTTTGAGATGGAGATTATGGGTACTGAGAGAAGGGTCATAACCGGCGAAGAGTTCAGGATTGCCGTTGGGCGGGCGTTGGGCTGGGGCAGGATTAAGAGCGCCCTCTTTGAGATGAAGATTGGTGGCGATGGCTACCGCTTTGGGGGGAGTGGCCTCGGCCACGGCGTGGGTAGGTGCCAGCTGGGGGCGATAGAGCTTTCGAGGCTGGGCTGGAGCTACGTGGATATCCTTCAGTTCTACTTTCCGGGAACGGTGGTGGGCGAGTTTGGCGGGGAAATTTAAAAAAAATAAGTAATGAAGTCTAACCTTTGATTAAAAAGATTTGTATTGAATTTTTTGTATTTACCAATTACAATAATTGAAGAAGTTTAACTCTTTTATTGGGGTATAACAAATGACCGTATTTAAAGATGCTTTTGTTCGTGAAGTTTCAGAAATAATGAATGTTAGGAGTATTCGTAACAACAGAAATATTCCTATGTTTGTATATGATGATCATAGGACAGCATTGATACCAATTTGGAAAGCAATGCAAGATAAGATTTTTTTAAAGCCGCCTCTCCTTGTTCGTTTTGATGCACATAATGATTTTCAAGAAACAAAAGATAATTGGGATGAAGAAGAAACCAATAATTTAGATGATGTATTAGTTTTAGCAAATAACCTTAGAAGTGATGATGGAGGGTGGGTAAAAGCTGTTGTTGAATTAGGGCTGGTTTCAAATGTTATAACTTTTTTTTTGGAGGAAATTCTAAACGACAAAATCGAAGAGTATGATGACCATAAATATAATCAACACACTTTATTATGGTTTAAAAGAATTAGTGATGAACTAAATGTGAAGGACGGTTTATTGTGTGACTCTACTTTCGTAAATAGTAGTAAAAAAACAAAAGGGCTTTGGGAAAAACTAAATTGGGACCCAACAACGGGATGGGGAGAACAACAAGAGATATGGCTTGATTTAGATTTTGATTTTGCTATTCATAAATTGAAAGATGGTTTTAGTCCAATGCCATGGAGAGAAATAGATTTTGAAGATGAATTCGATGATAGTACATATAGATGTTGTAATTCATTAAATTTATTAAGGTACACAATTTTAAAAAGTAAATTAATTACCTTTGCAACAGAACCAAAATTCTGTTATGGTATCGACAATGTTGCTCATATAGGCTTTTTTCTTCAAGAAATATTTAAAAAAGCAGGTTTAAGATTTAGACTTTAAATTAAATATTCCCATCCCTCCCACACCACGGACGACAGGAAGACGAAAGGAGCATCTCGTCCTCCATATTTCGTGAGGCACCAGCCCAAAGGTAAATATAACATTGGGGAGGTCAAAAATAGTGCAATTTCCCCAATCATAAAATTACCGGCAACCCCAACTGCAAATTTACCAGCAACCCCCAATTGTCCAACCATTAGAATTACAAGCAACCCCGACAGCCCCAACTAAAAATGTTGGGGGGGATAAATTCCTGACAACCCCGATAATCCCAACTTAGAAATTGGTGGCGGAAAATTCCCAACAGCCCTAATTAGACCAACCCTCTTAATTACAGGTAGTGGTTTTAGATTACCAGCAACTCCAATAGTAAATTATCGACAGCGGTTTAGGCGGAGGCGCTTTTGTTTAGTTCGTCTATGATGAAATCGACATCAAGGCCGTGGACTATGGCACCATCAGCGATGGACTCAATTCTGGCGGAGGGACAAGCAAAGCATCCGCCTTGGAAGTATTTTTTAATGACCTCTTCGGTTTCGGGGTATTTTTGCATAATTTCAAGTATTGTCATATCAGGCGTAATCTTCTTTTCTGTGTCTCCCATTGCAATCAACTCCTTTTTTTGGATAGTGTGTTTAGTTTTATTTGTACTGTTATTATATTAGTATGTCCTACTGTTTTTGTCAAGTAATTTGCGGTTTTTTTTTAGGCTGCTGCAAAAAGTATTGCCGGAATTTCCGATAGAATTGTTTGCATTGGGTCATTTCTGACTTTACTTTTTGAATTATAAATTGTATAAAGAGGTAGCAAAAAATTTGATTGTTTAAAGTGAATAATCCCCTGTAAGTCTCCTTATGGGGAAATTTGCTTTATACTGCATTGTTCAATAAATTTATTCAGGTAATCAAAACATGAAAATAGGTGAAAAAGGGAAAAAAGGGGAAAAGGGCCAGCTTATTAAAAAGAGGCACGCATTCTACAGGAAGCTGGCCATCTACGTTACCAATCACCCATACATTACAATTTCCCTTGTCCTTCTTGTGTCCATCTTCTTTGCAATTAATATTTTTAAATTAGAAATCGACCCTGACCCGTGGAAGATGCTCCCGGCCGATGACCCTGCCGTTGTTTACTGGAACGAGGTTGAAGAGATTTTCGGTAGGTCTGATGCGGCCATTATCGCCGTGGTGGCGCCAGATACCATCTACAACAAAGATTCATTGAGAAAGGTCTCTGAGCTGACCGAGATGATGGAGGCATTGACTATCGTCACCGAGGATGATTTGAAGACAATCGATAAGCTCATCAAGAAGACCGACGGTGATGTGAAGGAGCTTTTGATAAAGATCCCCGAAGGTGGCATAACAAAGGGCGACCTTGGCTCTGTGAAAGACGTTTTGAGGATTCTCAGAAATGCTGAAGACCCAGACGAGGACCTAATCGAGACGATTGAAGATATCAGGATTGGACTTGATCCTTTTGAGGAGTTGATGAGCCTTTCTACGGTTGAGAACATCGTAAGTAAGGGTGACGTCATAGAAACCGGCCCAGTGATGAAAGATTTGCCGAAGAATGCAGATGATTTAAAACTTATACGGGATGCTATTCTCGACAACGAAATGCTATCGGGAAAGCTCGTCTCGGAAGATGAGACCTCCACCGTAATTTTTACAAATCTTACCTACGAAAGTCACGAAGAGAGGACAATCGCCATCTATTCCGCCTTAAAGGAGATGGTGGAAAAATTGGGGGGGCCTGAAGAATATTACGTCTCTGGAACTCCCATGATAATGAGTCTTCAGGGGAGGTACATGAAGGACGATATGTCGTCTCTCATCCCTGCGGTAATTATCCTTATTATGATAATCCTCTTTGTCATCTTCAGGAACTTTAGGGGGATGATAACCCCGCTTTTGGTAGTAATTTTCAGCATGGTTTGGACGATGGGGTTGATGGCGCTTCTTGGCTATTCAATCTCCATTGTTTCCACAGCACTTCCGGTGATGCTTGTGGCGATAGGCTGCGCTGACGGGATACATATCATCACCGAGTTTTATGGAAGGCTTTCCGGTGGGGACGACAAACGGGAAGCGTTGGTGGACACCATGGAGGAGATTTCATCGCCTGTGGTGATGACGTCTCTGACCAGTATGGCGGGGTTTGGGTCGCTGGTAACATCGGGGTTAAGTCCAATTCGGGAGTTCGGCGCCTTTACGGCATTTGGGATATTTGCCGCAATGATCTTTTCCTTGACGTTTCTCCCAGCCATGATGATGGTACTTAGACCGCCGGAAAAGTTGGGGATGGCAGTGGACAGAAACCACAGTGTGACGCTGCTGGCGCGTTTTCTGGAGGTGCTGGGACGTATCTCGATTGGCAAATATCGTTGGGTCATTGGGATAATGGTTCCCTTGTTTTTCCTTGTTGCATTTACAGCAACAAAGGTAGAAGTCGGCTACGGTTTTATGAGGGATTTTAAAAAGAGGAGTGAAATTGTCGTCGCCGACAAAAAAATAAACGAGAAATTTCCGGGCAGTACCAGTTTTAACATCATAATCGATTCGGGAGAGGTTGACGGCGCTAAAGACCCC
>JAUWME010000358.1 GCA_030613285.1 Candidatus Zymogenus sp.
CTCTAACTGTCTCTCTATCTATTTTAGATGAAATGTCATTCATATCTATGTCATCTCCTATGATAAAAAACTATTTTGTCATTGCCTACTTGATAAATGAATCCAGAATAATATCAACTGGATTCCCGCTTTCTAAGGGAATGACAGATAGTGGTTCACTGAATCCCCTTTTCCTACGGGAATGGCATTTCTTTTTGTCTTTCACTTTAAGACAAGGACTTAAGTCCCTTGCCTACACACAACCCGATTGTTTAGTCACCAGAGCTACTCTTCAATGACATTTATCATGCCGCCTGCTTACTGGGAGCCCCATGATGAGGGCATTTTAATTGGCCTGAATCGGTTTTGCCTTCACCTTTGTTTTATCCAACGTGACGATAACCGGCTCCCCGGCAATGGGCGCCCAGACCCGATCCGGCTCCGGGCATATCTCTCGGATAGCGCTCTCTTCGGACGCCATGTAGGTGAAATCTCCCTTCTCGGCCGCCACAAGGGGGCGTAATTTGACGCGATCGTTTAGACCCACGAGCATTTCATTGTTGGCAAAGAGTATGGCAAAAGGGCCGTTTAGTAGTGCGGGGCCGTAGATCATCCTGATTGCCTTGAGGGCTTCTGCCTCCTCGGCATCTTTGCGTTCCACCTCCTGCCAGAACGGGGCGGAAAGGGCAAGGCACGCAACTTCGTAAGATAACCCGTGCCTCCTGATAAGGAGATCCAGAAGATATGCAACAACCTCTGTGTCGGTAAAGAGGGTGCACTTGTAGCCGAACATCTCTATATATCTTTTGTTGATGCCGTACGAGGAGATTTCACCGTTGTGAACAATGGACCAGTCGAGGATTGTAAATGGGTGGGCGCCCCCCCACCAGCCGGGGGTGTTGGTAGGAAAACGGTTGTGAGCAGTCCAGATGTATCCCTTGTAATCTTCCAACATAAAAAATTCGCTTATATCTTCCGGGAAGCCGACACCCTTAAAGGCTCCCATGTTTTTACCGCTGGAAAAGACAAAGGCGCCGTCTATGGTTTCGTTGATGCCCATGACGTCTTTGACCATGAGATCATCCAATGTGATATTACCCTTTTCTATCTCCTCTTTTTCGCTGTCGCTGGCAGAAGGCTGCAAAAAATATCTCATAAGGATTGGAGGAGACTTGATTTTTTCCGTGGGTCTTGTGGGAATCTTTTCCAAATGGTGTATTAACATCTTTTCTTTTAAGAAGCTTTCGGTCTTTGTTCTTGCAACGTCGTGATCGTACATGATGTGCAGGGCAAAGAGCTCCTTGAAATCGGGATATATGCCGTAGGCGGCAAATCCCCCGCCGAGACCGTTTCCCCTGTCGTGCTGGTTGGCGATGGATTTTGTGACTACAGAGCCTGAGACCCTCTTTCCCTTTTTGTTTATAAAACCCGACAGCCCGCAGCCGGAAATGTCCTTTTGATAATTATGGTTCATATTAAATCCCATCTTCTTTCAAATATTTCTTCTCTCAAGTCGCTCCTCTCTCAAATCTTTATCCATATGGATATGGCCAAACTCCGGGTCAAGCATCTTCTCTTCCAACCCAGCGATGTCTATGCCATCCCTGATGAGACCCGCGAAGATTCCTGCCCGATTAACCTCTCCCACCAAAACAACCCCAAAGAGTTTGTTCTCTTTTACAATTATCTTTCTATAGTCGCCACTTTTTTCATCAAGGTAAATGAGCACCTCATATCCCGCATCTTCGGGGGGGTCCACAAGGCCGATGCTTATGGTATCGAGTCCATAAAAACCGATGGCGTTCATGGAAAGACTCCCCTCGTAAACCTCGTCTGCATCGGCCATGTTTCTTCCGCATTGTTTCCCCTGATGGTATGCATTAGGAAGGATTGGGGTAACCCGCCTTTCTTTGTGGATAATGTCATAAGTTTCGGAGACATCCCCGGCGGCGTAAATATTGTCAAGATTAGTCATGAGTTTGTCATTGACCAAAATACCCCTTCCAACTTCTACTCCTGCAGACTTGGCAAGTCCCACATCCGGCCTGACGCCGATGGCGAAGATTAGGGCGTCAGCTTCAATGAATTTCCCGGATTTTAAGATAATTTCCTTGATCTTACCGCCGTCGGTTACCACCCTTTCTGCAGTGTCGCCTGTGATGATATTTATTCCGGCGTCACGTAGCTTTTCTGAAACGATGTTTCCCGCCGTCCTGTCAAATGCGAGGGATAAAATCCTGTCCATCAACTCAAGTACAGTAACCTCAATCCCAATGTCGTTTAGCGCCTCCGCAGCCTTTAGGCCGATAAGCCCCCCGCCCACAACCACGGCTTTTTTTATCTTTTCCTTGTTTTTATTTATCTCAATGGCATCGTGATATGTCGTAAAGGAAAACACCAGCTCGGCCTTGTCCGCCCCTGTTAGCGGGGGGAGTATCGGCGAGCCGCCGGTGGCTATAAGGAGTCGATCAAATTTAATTTCTCCTTTATCCTTGATAGCTATCGAACCACCTTTATGATTAATTGAAACCACCTCGGAATCGGTCATTACGTTGACTTTGAGATTTTTGTAGAAAGAATCATCCCTGAGGGGCATGGTCTCGTCGGTGAGCTTACCGGAGAGCCAGTAGCTTATCCCCGGCCTTGAGTAAGGGGGGTAAGCCTCTTTAGTGATTAGTGTAATCTCCCCATCGGTATCGATTTCTCTTATCCCTTCGATTGTCCCCAGGCCACAAACACCACCACCAATAATTACATATTTTTTAGAGTCACTCATCCCGCCTCCTCCTCAACAACAATCAACGCCCTGTTGGGACAGGCCTCCACGCAGGCGGGGATTTCTCTGTCGGGACAGAGGTCGCATTTGGCTGACTTTTTATTCACCTTGTCCATCTCCACGGAACCGTAAGGGCACGCCATGACGCATGACCAGCACCCCACGCATTTTTCAACGTCAACGGTGACCCTACCGTCCTCTCTTTTTGCCATGGCCCCTGTAATGCAGGCGGCGGCGCATCTGGGATTGTCGCAATGTCTGCAGGTGATGGAAATTGAGACCGCCCCAACCTCTTCCACGTGGGAGCGGGGGTGGGGTCTTTTCTCTTCCACCTTGTATGCCTTGATGATCTCTTTTGTTTTGGAGTGCTCCACAACACAAGCGATTTCACATAGTCGGCACCCGATGCAGACCTCCTCCTTTGCGACGATATATCTGTTTTTCAAAATGAGATACCTTTCAAATTTTGCTCCTTGGCAATGGATTTAAACCCATTGTCTTGATGTCTTAACTGCTTTCCAATATTAATTGAAACCATTTCCCCCTGCCTTATCATCACAATTAAGTTTAAAACAATTGAATGAACCTCACCCCACGTTTAAGCGCCAGCGTGCTTTATCCCCAAGATGTCAAGCTCAATCTGGGAAAGCCCCACCCCCCCCCATCGCGCGCGGCGGCCCCGCCCGCGCGGCCAGGCGGTTAGCCCCCTCCCCC
>JAUWME010000320.1 GCA_030613285.1 Candidatus Zymogenus sp.
CGGATATTGTTATGGTAAAGCCGGCCCTTGCATATCTCGATATTATCTTCAGGGTGAGGGAGCGCTTCGATGTTCCGGTTGCTGCGTATAATGTAAGCGGGGAGTTTTCCATGGTGAAGGCCGCCGCAAAAATGGGATGGATTGATGAAGAGAAGGCTATGATGGAGATGTTAATTTCCATAAAGAGGGCGGGTGCCGATTTGATTATCACATATTTTGCCCCGGATGCGGCAAAACTCATGTCTGATATTTAAAGACTCTTCCTCAATTACTCTTTCCCTTATGTGAAGATAAAAAGCTGGGGGTCGTTCAAGTATGTTGTGGAAACACTAAAAGTTTGTGTCGACAGGGGGGTCGTGATTAGATATTTTAGCAGGTTAAAGCAGCAGTCCAGCAAATTTTTTTCTTACAAAAAAAACTAAATATGAACCAATCTCATAAAAACAATTCAGGACTAAGACTCATAGCGTGGGAGCTTACCCGCTCCTGCAACCTCGCCTGCAAACATTGCCGGGCCTCATCAGAAAAAGGCCCGTACCCAGGGGAGCTTTCAACCGAAGAATCTTTCAGACTTTTGGAGGATATCGCAGAATTTGCAAATCCCATTATGATTTTGACCGGGGGTGAACCCTTGATCAGAGATGATATTTCGGAAATTGCAAAAAGAGGCACCAAATTGGGTTTGAGAATGGTGCTTGCCACAAACGGCACTTTGTTAACCAAGGTGAAGGCAAAAGAGCTTGTGGATTCCGGGATCAAGAGGATATCCATCAGCATCGATGGCAAGGATGCAAAGTCCCACGATTCTTTGCGGGGTGTTCCCAGGGCCTTTGATGGGGCGATCTTCGGCGTTGAGAACGCAAAGAAGGTGGGACTCCCCTTTCAGATAAACACCACCATCACAAGAAGGAACATGGATGAACTCATGGGGATTGAAGAGATGGTTAAGGACTTAAAGGCTGCCGCCCACCACCTTTTTCTTCTTGTCCCCACGGGCAGGGGGAGGGAGATGGCTGCAGACTCCCTTGATGGGGAGGAATATGAGACCATCTTAAAGGATATCTACAAATATGAGAGAGATGCTCCCCACGGGGTCAAGGTTACCTGCGCGCCCCAGTATATGAGAATAAAACAAGAGATGGCACTTATAGATCATGTTGATGGGATTGATGTCAATTCCATCTCAAACAGCGGCGGTGGCGGTCATCCCCATGGTGCTGGCGCTCCACACGATTTTTCCGCATCCACGAGGGGTTGTCTCGGCGGAATATCTTTCCTTTTTATCTCCCACAATGGAGATACTCAACCCTGCGGTTATCTTGAGGTTTCTGGTGGAAACGTTAGAGAAAAACCAATTCGGGAGATTTGGGAGAATGCGGAGGTATTTGAACGCCTGAGGGATTATTCCCAGCTGACCGGAAAATGCGGCAAGTGCGAGTACGTGGATACCTGCGGGGGATGCAGGGCAAGGGCTTATTATCGGTACGGAGACTACCTTGCCCCGGAGCCCCTTTGCCCCTACGTTCCTGAGGAACTTAGAAAGAAGGGTGGCGAAGATCCAAAGGCGAATTGATTATAGTTTAGCAACAAATTATATACAAACTATTACATAGACACTTTGGTGAAAGAGTAACTATATCCTTTTGCTTTACATTGTCGGTAATGTGTGGTATTAAACAAATAAAAAGTTCTACTAATGAAAATTAAAAAATTAGAGATACTCGGCTTCAAGTCTTTCATCGATAAGTCGACACTTACCTTTCCCAAGGGAATCACCGCCGTGGTGGGGCCGAACGGTTCGGGTAAATCCAATATTGTTGATGCCATAAAGTGGGCTTTGGGTGAGCAGAGCATTAAGTCTCTTCGTGGAAAGGCGATGGAAGACATAATATTTAACGGCTCCGGGGACAAGAAACCTCTCGGAATGGCCGAAGTTACCCTTACGTTCACAAACGCCGATAGCGGCATCTCTCATAAATATTCCAAATATCACGAAATTACAGTTAGAAGAAGGGTTTACCGCTCCGGTGAGAGCGAATATTTCCTTAATAAAACACTGTGTCGATTAAAAGACATCAACGATCTTTTTATGGGAACCGGTGTGGGCACAAAGACTTACTCCATCATTGCCCAGGGGCAGATAGAAAGCATAATTTCTGCACGTCCCACAGACAGGAGGGCCTTCATCGAGGAGGCTGCCGGTATAACCAAATATAAATCCAAAAAGGTCGAGGCTGTAAGGAAGATCGAATCGACACGGAACAACCTTTTGAGAATCAGTGATATTGTCGGTGAGGTAAATCGGCAGATGGATTCTTTGGCTCTGCAGGCCAAAAAGGCAGAGGAGTTTAAAGAACTAAAAGAGGGGCTCAAGAGAAACGAGTTGATAGATGGATCGAGGAATTACTTGAGCCTTAAGGAAAAAATAGAGACTGAAAACGAGAGACTTAAGAGAAAGGAAGAAGAGGAAGCTGTGGCCGAGGGAAAGGTCTCTATTGTTGAAGGGAAGATTGAAGAGCTAAAGACTTTATCTCTGGAAAAGGAAGAGGCATTTGACCAAATTCAAAAACGTTTTTATTCCAATGAAACTGATGCAAGAACCATTGAGGAATCAATCAAATATTTGAAGGATAGCATTGAATCAACAAAGCAAAGAAACGAGGTGCTGGACAAAGAGAGGACGGAATTGGTTGATTTTATTTTGGAGACAACCAAGCGGGCAGAAGACCTCACCAGCCGAATTTATACCGCTCAGGTAGAAACAGATTCTTCAAAAGATAATCTCAACGAAATTGGTGCAAGGCTCTCTGATATCACCGATATTGTGAAGGAGTTGACAGAAAAGGGTGAGGAACTCCAGAGTGGACGGCTTGTTGGGGCATCGCGCGTATCGGAGTTAAAAAACAATATCGATTCTGCCGAGAGACTGATTGAGAGATTTACCGGGTTGATTGCAGAAAGGGAGAGGGAGCTTGAATCGTCAAAGGCCGAGATTGTGAGAATTGATAAACTTATTTCTGAAAAATTGTCCGAAAACAAGAACGTTGAGAAAGAAGAAAAACAGTGTGTCGATAGATTGTCCGAAGCCGAGAAGAAGGTCGAAGAACTTACTAAACGAGATATGGAAATTTTAAAGGAGAGGGAGGGGGTTGAATCTTCAAAGGCCAGAGTTGAGACGAGGCTTAATACCATCTTGGAGATGGAAAAAAACTTTGAGGGATTGAACGAAGGTGTAAAAGAGGTAATGACTGGGGATCGAGAGGGAGTAATCGGGATTTTCTCCGATTTGATCGAGGTGGATGAAAAGCACGAAAAGGCCCTTGAGGGGTTTCTTGGGGAGGCGGTCTCGGCTGTTATCGTACAAGGAGTGAACGATGCCAAAAGACACATCGACCGCTTAAAAGGTGATAAATCGGGAAGGGCTGTTTTTATTCCCATTAAAGATATAAATGAAAATACAAGTGCGGGGGGAACTTCACTCACCGACGATGGTGTCATCGGAAGGTTGAGAGATAGTGTAAATATTAAGGAGAAGGGGGCGGGTGAGGATATTGTCTCATCTTTTGGTAACGCCCATCTTGTCGATACTCTGGATAGGGCCCTCAAGATTTGGGAGAAAAGACGCCCCGATTTTTCTATAGTGACGCTGGATGGTGAAATGGTAACCCCAGAAGGGCTTATCTTCGGTGGAAGTCGGGAGGGGGGCTTTAGTGTCTTAAAAAATAAAAGGGAGAGGGAGGCATTTAAGAGAGAAGTTGGTGAATTGGCGGAGAGATTAGAAACTATCGAAGGTAATCTGGACGAGACAAGGCAAGAGCTTGCCTTGGCAAAGGATAATTTTAAACGAGAAGAAAAGAACTCTACCAACAT
>JAUWME010000154.1 GCA_030613285.1 Candidatus Zymogenus sp.
CATGATAAAGGAAGTATTGAAACGAAGGATTAACAAACTCCACAATGAAAACAACCCCGACTTAATTGTAATCGATGGAGGCAAGGGACACCTGAACATTGCTCATACAGTTTTTAGGGAGCTTAATGTCTTGGACGTCCCTGTTGTTGCAATTGCAAAAGGGGGAACAGTAAAACGTGATGGAAAAGCAGAAGCGGACAAAATATATATTGAAGGCAGGAAAAACCCTATAGTTATCAAAGGCAGCTCCCGCTCTCTTTTTCTCCTAATGCAAATAAGAGACGAGGCGCACAGGTTTGCTATTGAATATCATAGAAAACTGAGAAAGAAAAAAGGTGTTTCGTCAGCACTCGATGAGATTGACGGAGTGGGAGAGAAAAGGAAGAAGGTTCTCCTGAAGCATTTTCAAAGAGTTACCGATATTAAAGAGGCCACGGTTGATGAGCTATCTGTGGTTAAGGGAATATCACCCGCTGTCGCCCAATCGATACACGACTATTTCAAGCAGTATAGGGAAGATGAGAATAGCTGATTCCAAAATAAATTGCTTCAATTAGATCATTTGTACAATTTTTTATTGTATTAATCTAAAATATAAGGTACTATTCTACAACTATATCTAACCAACCGATTAAGGAGGCGTTTAGATGGAAAAGATGACAATAGCTGAGATACTTGAGCAAAATGCCAAGAAATTTGCCAAAAAGAACGCCCTTCTAAGCAAGGTGGGAAATCGCTGGGAGGGTATCACACACAGGGATCTCTTCTCCAAAGTTAAGGACCTCGGCACAAGTCTTGTAAAAATGGGGATGAAAAAAGGAGATAGAATCGCCCTTCTCACAACCAACTGTCCTGAATGGGCAATATCATACCTTGCTGTTGTTACAAACAACGCAATAATAGTGCCGATTGATAAAGAACTTAAGGCACAGGAATTGAGACACATTCTCGACGACAGCGCCGCAAAGTTCATAATCATTACCAATAACCTTTTTCCCAAAATCGAAGAAATCCTCCCATCCCTATCAAATCTGGAAAAGGTAATCTTGATTACTGACGCATCAAAAGATATCAACATTCCCGACGAAATAAGGGACGATATTAAAAAAATCGAGGAAATATGGCAGTCTATAATAACTAAGATCAAAAAAGAATATGAGACTGAGATAAAGGAGATCGAAAAACTCTGGCTCTCCATAGACGAAAGGCTAAAAGATGTAAAGGTAAAAAAGGACAGCCTCATAATTGAAAAAAGAAATCGTTTCTTAGACTTCACCAGAGGTCTTCACGAAGTTTCCGATACAGTAACCGAATTAGTGCACTTTGAAAATCTATTTGGCAACGATTCATTTGTCAAAAGCGAGATGGGATATACCGATACAATGGCCATTCTCTACACATCCGGCACCACAGGAAAATCTAAAGGTGTCATGCTCACAAACGAGAACATCATGACAAATTTCAAAGGCATTGTTAAATTGGCGGCTGTGGATGAAACAATGCGTACTCTCTCCGTTTTGCCCATAAACCACGTATATGAATCGACCTGCGGAGTGCTGATTCCAATCCTTCTGGGCGGGACGGTGGCATTTGCAGAATCGCTTCTAAAAGTTTCCCAAAATCTCAAAGAAATTAAACCCAACTTTTTTCTTGGGGTGCCTGCCCTCTATCAAGCGCTCTACACAAAGATGAGCCAAAATGTAAACTCATCCTTGGCAGGAAGAGTAATGAACTCCAATGCCATTACAAGAAAAATAATCCAGAGTAAAATCAAAAAAGAGCTGGGGGGAAACAAAATCACTTTCATCAGCGGCGGCGGCTCCCTTGACCCGTCCCTTCAAGAAGGTTTGAGAAAACTGGGACTTAACATCTTTAACGGCTATGGAATTACCGAAACAGCGCCCCTTGTTGCAGTCAACAGCGTTGTTGGGGGAGACAGGATTGGTTCGGTGGGAAAAGTCATGCCCGATGTGGAAGTAAAAATCAACAACCCAAACGAAAATGGCCATGGGGAAATATGGATTAAGGGTTCAAACGTCATGAAGGGGTATTTCAATAACCCCGAATCGACCAAAGAGGTTTTGACCGACGGATGGTACCACTCCGGGGACTTGGGATACCTTGACAAAGACAATTTCCTCTTCGTCCTAGGAAGAATCAAAAACATCATAGTCACCGGAAAAGGGAAAAACATCTACCCCGAAGAAGTAGAGTCGGAACTTGGGAAAAGCCCCTTCATAGAAGAAATTATGGTTTATGCGCACAATCCCGGAACCACAGATGAAGAAGTCAGGGCAGTTGTCTATTTAAATCAAGATATGCTTGACATACAAGCAAAAAAAGAAGGCAAAAAAGAACTCGAAAAAACAGAGATCCATTCACTTATAAAAGGCGAAATTAGAAAGTACTGTGACAATCTGGCCGAATACAAAAGAGTTAAAGAATTTATGATTAGGGACGAAGAGTTTCCAAAAACTTCCACCAGAAAAATAAAACGTTACGCAGTAGAAGAAATAATTAAGGTAAATTGAAACACCCGCTCCTTGCCCTGACTTTGGCCCTAATTGCAGGTATCACCCTCGGTGCATACTTCAATCCGGCCCCAACGCCTGTCCTCATATATGCCGGAGGACTACTGCTGCTTGTTGCAGCGCTAAAAAGGGGTTGGCGCATTTGGGGGGCTGGCGATATTTTGCGGAGTGGTTGTGGTTGCCACATTTTGAGGGACTATGGGAATAGTCTGGCTGGTTGGGTTGGTCGTATTTTTGAGAGCATTCGGGTTAGTCGTATTCTAAATGGTGGTAGCCAGTCTGGAGACCACAGTCAAATTCGCGTAAACAATAAGTCCCCTATTCTATCCCAAAGCCGTCTCTTCTTCATATTAACCACTCTCCTATTTGTTGCCCTGGGGATGCTCCTAATAAACCCCATCTTATATCCAACGATAACAGTAAATCACATATCCAATTTTGTATCCAACGATTACCGAACCATCAAAGGTGTTGTAACAAGACCTGTGGAGACTTCTTTTGACACCACTCGAATGGAATTGGCTGATATATCAATCAAAAAAGCAATCAAGGATAACAAAAAGTGGGTTAAGGTCAAAGGAAGACTCAGGCTTACCGTCTATGAACAGTTCGATGACATAGGATATGGCGATGTTATTTATTTTAGGGGAAAGATAAGAAGGCCAAGAAACTTCAACAACCCCGGCGGATTCAATTATGAACTCCACCTCAAAAGGAAGGGAATCTCTGTAACTTCAACTGCGAAAGGAAGAGAGTACATCTTTAAAGCTGGAACTGCCCGGTCTCCTGTCATTACAAGAATATTTGAGACAAGAAAATCAATTCGGAAATTTATAGACGGAAATGTACCGCAAAACGAAGGTTCCATCATCAAAGGCTTACTATTAGGAGACAGGGCCGACATCCCAGAAGAGCTTTTAGAATCCTACCGACGAACGGGAATGTCTCACATTCTCGCCATCTCAGGGATGCACGTAGGGATATTGTTCATTATCTCATTTTCATTGCTATACATAATCCTCGTTCGAATTCCCAGGCTCGCCCTGATGATTTCTGTGAGTACATGGGCATTTTTTCTCTCACTCATCCCCATATTTTTTTACACAATACTTTCTGGGATGAGAATTACCGCCATAAGGTCAACCCTGATGATTACTGCCTACGTCCTTTCTGTGGTGATAAACCGGGAACGAGACATTCTAAATACCCTTGCGCTTGCGGGACTATTGATCCTCATCATATCCCCGGCGTCCCTTTTTGATCCGGCCTTCCAGTTGTCATTTGTTGCGGTGCTCTCCATAATACTAATCTATCCGCTTATGACCGAATCTTTGAGTGAGAGAATATATAAGCAATCTCCAAATGGGGGAATTGTCCCATCAATAGGAAAGCGCCTCATCTTTCGGGTCTATCAATTTGCAACGGTGTCGGTTTCGGTCCTCTTGGGGATACTGCCCATCTCCGCCTATTATTTTTTTAAGGCAAGTCCATTATCTATTGTTATAAATTTCGCCGTTGTCCCTCTCCTCGGTTTTATTGCAGTGCCGCTTTCCTTTGTGTCCATCCCCTTCATCTTTTCAATGAGCGCTTCCATGAATGATATTGCCACACTAATACTAAAAGTTGTGACATTTGCCGTTGCCATCTCAAATGAAATTGTTACTACCTCAAGCTCCCTCTTTCCGGGGGGATTTATGGTGGTTCCTCCAAAACTCCCAGAGATTGTTATCTACTATTCTCTTCTGATTATCGTAATATTGTATTTCAGAGAGAGACAATTAGTTGGAAAATTTGTCGAACGATTGGTCAACAAAAAGAATAGTCGCAAAATCATGTCCCGACTAAAGCTCATTTTCATAACGTTTCTGCTTGCCCTCGTCATGGTTTTTTCCTATCAGGCGATAGATCGGTACCACCCCAGCAGATTATCAGTTACGTTCATAAGCGTTGGCCAAGGCGATTCAACGCTCATACAATTTCCCGGCGGCAAAACGATGCTTGTTGATACAGGTGGTTTTTACGGCGGGACTTTCGATACAGGTAAATTGATTGTGTCCCCTTACCTCCTCCATGAAAGGATAAGAAAAGTTGACTACCTTGTCCTCACCCATCCTGAATTTGACCATTATGGTGGCTTTGAATATATCTTGAACAATTACGAAGTGGGAGAATTATGGATCACCGAAAGGGGAAATACTTCGGAGAGTATCAAACACCTTTTGACCTTGGCAAAAAATCGTGGTGTTCCCATAGCAATAATGTCGGGCAATTCTCCCGACATTAAAATAAATGGCACCGAGATTAAATTTTTTCACCCGCAACCTTCAAGCAAAATCAACAACGACGAGCCATACATATCCTCCGAAAATGTAAATAACAGCTCCCTTGTCTTTCGTATAACTTACGGCGACTTCTCACTGTTGATGACAGGCGATATTGAGGAGGAAGCGGAATCGTATCTTGTCTCGAAGGGGGAAGATTTACGCTCATCTATCCTAAAAAGCCCCCATCACGGCTCTTCAACTTCGAGCACTTTGGCATTTTTGAGGGTGGTTGGGCCAAAGGTTTCTGTGATTATGTGCGGAGACAAAAATCGATTCGGCTTTCCTGGGGATGAAGCCCTCAAAAGATATGAGGATTCTGGGGTTGTTGTCTTTCGGACTGACGTTGACGGCGCGGTTATAGTAACAAGCTATGGGGATGGTTTCAAAATTGAATCAGTCAATGGAAGAGAATATCGATGGAAACGATGATTATTAGTCTTCTTATACTTGCAATACTTATTCTATTTTTCTTAAACCTCATCTTCGGGGCGCTTCTGGCTATTGTCATCTCCCGTCCCAAAAACAAATCGTATGCTGACAGCTACTGCTTCTCCCCTTTTGAAACCGGCGTTCCATTCAACGTGGTGGAATTTACAACAGAGGATGGAGTAACACTTCGGGGGTGGTTGCTTCCGGGAAATGGCAGAAACATAAACAGGGTCGTTATCGGCCTTTGCGGTCGGATGGGGACAAAGTCCGACCTTCTTGGCGTGGGGAGCTATCTCAACAAATCGGGTTACAGTGTGCTCCTTTTTGACTATCGGGGCTGCGGAGAAAGCGATTTATCAACGATGAGCATGGGTCAGCTTGAGCTTTTTGACGTAAAAGCCGCTGTTGATTTCGTCTCAAACAAAATCCAAAATGCAAAAATCGGGATTATTGGCTTTTCTATGGGGGCATCTTTGGGAATTGTCCACGCATCAACAGATGACAGAATAGTAGCCCTCGTATCAGATTCGCCCTTCGTATCCTCTGAAGAGCTCATCTTAAACAGGGTAAAAAAATATTTCCCACTCCCCTTAATCTTCCTGAAACTCTCAACAAGATTTTCTGTAAAATCCTTTTTAGGTTATGACAACCGGGGAATTGATGTAATCGGCTCTGCAAAAAAACTTTCTTTCAATAACCTTCTTGTCATTATAAGCGAAAGCGACAGTGTCATCGCACCGTCCCAGCAGTTGGAGGTGTTTGATGCCGCACCATTCCCAAAGGAGGTCTGGAAATTATCTGATGTGGAGCACTGTGGCGCCTATTTCCTCGACCGAAAGAAATATGTAAAAAGGATAATCGCTTTTTTCGATGACAACCTCTCCT
>JAUWME010000490.1 GCA_030613285.1 Candidatus Zymogenus sp.
CGCCCCCCACGTCGGCAAATCCCTGCAGGGTTACAGCCGTGTTGAGATCCTCCGGGTTTTTTGATGGCGATACCACAGGCTCTGGAATTGAAATCTCGGAGACCAACTTCATCGGTTCAAAGCCCGCCCCGTAAAGTGAGCCGGGAAATCCGTCATTTGATCCTGTGCTGTCCCCCGTGGGACGATAGGTCAAAGCCCCTCCGCCATATTCCCAGCCGAGGGAGTCCGATGCCCCGCCGATAACATCGGGGAGCCTGAAGGCGCCGAGGTAGATCAGGTCTGTGGGCTGGATTAGTTTGGATGAATCTCCCATGGTGGTGACATAACCGCTGCTTATTTTCTCGCCACCACCCGTTAGTTCTTGTCCATTTGCGGTCTCTGTTTCAAGGGCTGCGGGGATGCCCTCGTCTCCTTCTGTGCAGGCGGCGACTAAAAGGGAGCCTGCGGCGATAGTAAATATGGCAAAGATCGCCATTACGATAATTAAATTACTTCTGGGATTAGTTGTTTTTTTCATATGAGACCTCTTAAGTAATAATAAATACTAAAGCTCCCTTAAATTGTAATGGTGTGGGTGGCACTGACAAACTCCTGCTTGTCAGTTTTGGTTAAGAGATAAAATGACCAGCCTGCATTATCAATTGCCCACACAAATATAGCGAGCTCACTTACCGGCAACCCCGATATACCCTTAATCTTTAAACACCGCCCCGGTTGAGGCCGAGGTCACCATCTTGGCGTACCGGGCAAGGTAGCCCGTGGTGATTTTAGGCTTCGGCGGTTTCCATTTCTCCCGCCTCTTTTTCAACTCATCGTCATCGAGCTTGACGTCAATCCTCCTCTTTGGAATATCGATCTCAATGATATCACCGTCCTGAAGCAGAGCCATGTTCCCCCCCTCTGCTGCCTCGGGCGAGATGTGGCCAATGGCAGCGCCTCTTGTACCGCCAGAAAAACGCCCATCGGTTATCAACGCCACGTCTTTGTCAAGCCCCATGCCGGCAATGGCGGATGTGGGCGTCAACATCTCTCGCATCCCCGGCCCACCTTTGGGGCCTTCGTAGCGAACGACAATAACGTCACCTTTTTTGATCTTTTTGCCCAGGATGGCGCTAACCGCCTCCTCCTCGGAATTAAAGACTCTGGCGGGCCCTGAGTTTTTCATCATGCTTTTATCCACCGCAATCTGCTTTACCACAGCGCCTTCGGGGGCCAAGTTTCCCCTTAAGATTGCAATCCCCCCCTCTTTGCTGTATGGCTTTTTGAAGTCCTTGATAACACTCTTATCTAATACCTTTGCTCCCTTCAGGTTATGGGACAGGGAAAAGCCGGTCACGGTCTTGACACTGCTATTAATCATCCCCGCATCATCCAAAACAGACAAAACAGCGTGAACTCCCCCCGCACGGTATAGATCCTGAAGGTGGTGCGCGCCCCCCGGTGAAAGGTGAACCAGATGGGGTACTTTTCTGCTTATCTCATCGAAGATATCGAGATTCAATTCTATTCCCGCCTCATGGGAGATTGCAGGAAGATGAAGCACCGTGTTTGTGGAGCAGCCCAGCGCCATATCGACTGCGATGGCGTTTCTTAAAGAAGCCTCTGTAACAATATCTCTGGGGAGTATTTTTTTCTCGATGAGTTTCATAATATATCTGCCGGCCTCCTTGGCAAGCCTTACCCTTGCGGCGTCAACTGCCGGAATCGTCCCGTTTCCGGGAAGGCCCAACCCCACCGCCTCGGTAAGACAATTCATGGAGTTTGCCGTAAACATCCCGGCACAAGAGCCACACCCCGGACAGGCATCGTTCTCCAGTCCCACAAGCTCCTCCTCTGTCATCGTCCCCATCGATACGCTCCCCACTCCCTCAAAGACATCGATCAAATCCGTCTCTTTTCCATTATGAATCCCGGCCATCATCGGGCCACCACTTATAACCAGCGTTGGGATATTCAGCCTGAGAGCCGCCATCAACATCCCCGGCACAATCTTGTCGCAATTTGTAACCATCACCAACCCATCAAAGGGGTGGGCAATTGCCATGATCTCAATGGAATCGGCAATGAGCTCCCGACTTGCCAAGGAGTACTTCATCCCCTCGTGGTTCATGGCAATTCCGTCGCAAACGCCGATGGTGGGAAATTCA
>JAUWME010000493.1 GCA_030613285.1 Candidatus Zymogenus sp.
CACTTATTGCAACACAATGGTTATCAAAACTTTTCCAAAATAGGTTTGAGTATTTTATGAAAGTTACTTCTATTGTGCAACCAAAAAGTAGTTGATCGTTGTTGTGAGTTGTTGGTAATATTCCAGTTTGGATAGCGCTGAAAGGCACAACTTTCTACACAATACAAAGATGCAACAATTCCACTCAAATATTACACAATTTCCTTTATGTTTTTGCCTCTTTTTGCTACTATATACAAAGTTTCACTTTTTTCAGGATAAAAACAATTTTCTTTTTCAAGGAGGAACCCATGAAAACTCTAATCAAGAAGAGAGGCTCTCTTTTCATTATCCCGCTCTTGTCCCTCACATTCATTTTGATATTCTCCCTTTCGGCGCTGGCCGCAACCAACTTTTCTGTAACCACAGACAGTTCAAGCTACGGCGAGCACTCCACCGTGCATATTCGACTCAAGAACACCGGCACCGATAATTTGAACTTAAAATATATGTGGTGGCAAGTGATAATCCGTAAAGGGGGCGGCACAGAGGTTTATACCGGAGATCCGAAACAGCCCCCTGGCACACCCAATACTCTTGCCCCCGGCGAGACAGCAAGGTGGTCGTGGAACATGAGAGACAACGAGGGCAACTACCAGCCTGCCGGGACGTATCGGATAAAAGTGCATATTGATCATCCAAAGAGAAGCTACAGCAAGACGAAGGTGAGTTCTAACTTTACCATCGGTGGTGGTGGCGGAGGCGGTGGGACTGCAAAAGTGAATTTGAGATCCACAAGGAAAGTATACTCGAAAGGCGGCACTGTAACCTTCAAGCTGAGGAACACCGGCACCAAAGAACTTGACACATCAAGGTTCAGCTGGATTATCTATCGCAGCACCAGTTCCGGCCCACAGGCGCGCTCCACCCATAACTCAAGGCCGGCGGGAATTCCAGACCCCATGCCGGTGGGTTACGTCGGTTCATGGAGCTGGGACATGAGAAACAACAGCGGGAACTTCGTCAATGCGGATGACTACGAGTTGGAGGTTAAGCTCTTGGACGAAGGGATTGAGGCAAATTGTTTCTTCAAGGTGAAGCCTTAAGCTGTGTCTCGTAAGTCAAAAGGCTTACCGTCATTAGTATGAACTATACTGTCATTCTCGCGTAAGCGGGAACTTAGGCTAATATAAAAGTATAAATATCATTCTGGATCCCCAGTCAAGCTGAGGATGACAGTATAATTAAATATCATTCTGGGTCCCCAGTCAAGCTGAGGATGACAGTATAATTAAATGTCATTGTCCCTTTACTGTCATTCTCGCGAAAGCGGGAATCCAGTTTAATATTAGAAACAAGGGGCTTTAAGCCCCTTGTTAAAGTAGATAGTTATTTTTGTACGGCTGGGTGGCGCTGACAAGCTCTTTTGCCTGTGAGAATAGTTTAACTATATTCAAAGACAAAAAGATTTTCTCTTCCATCCATTCACTAATTTCAAACCAGTTAACCAAACCACCATAAAAAATGGGGGGGAACAGTCCCCCCCATTTAAAAACTCATCTGCTATCTAACGCTAAAAGGCGATGTAATGAATTAGTTGTTTTGTCATGTCAATGAGGTCTTCAATAAAGACGAACTCGTCTGCCGCATGGGCCAAGATGTTTGTCGCTCTGATAACGCCAAACCCCGCAGCCTCAATCTCCTGTGGTTTTAGTATCTCCTGAACAAACCCAAGGTCTGTGGAGCCGCTTATTCCACCAACGATAAAATGCTCATACCCCTTTACAGCCTTCATCGCAGCCTTCTGCTTTTGCTGGGCGGGGTTGTCCGGGTCAAGCTCCAATGGTGGATATGCGTGAATCACGTTGACCTTAACATCCAAAAGTTTCGACTTTTCCTTACCCACTTTAATCGCCGTCTCAATCTCATCGATGATGTCCTCAAACCGCTCTTCTTTTATGTAGCGTCGGTTTATGGTAAGGGTCGCCTCCTCAGGGACGATGTTCTCCTTCGTACCGCCTTTTATGATGGCAAGGTTAAACATAGGCGTCATCTTGTCGTAGGGATTTCCCGGCAGGGGAAAGGAGGGAATCTTTGATAGACGTTTTTCCACATCCACTTTCAGCTTCATCAGCTCATTTAGGATGGGTACCATCTCT
>JAUWME010000395.1 GCA_030613285.1 Candidatus Zymogenus sp.
GAGGATTTTATCCTCTCATGTCCGTATGGAGAATAGACTCCTGTGAGCTAATGACTCAAGGGAGATAGTATAAAAGCGGCGGAATATTTTGGCAGCTAATAAATATTCCGCCGCTCTCTTTATCGGTCAATATTACACATCTACAAATATAGTTTTGTCGCAAACTCCTTGCCGGTGTCAGTCTTAAAGAGCTTCTCAATCGTCCCCTTCAGTTTGTCTTTGTCACTAACATCGTATTCATCCGGGATATTCACAATCCAATCTGCGTCCCAGATGATTTTAAACTCAAGGGTGTCAATGTCTTTTGCGCTGTGGTGGCTTCCAACAATTTTGCATACGTGCATTACAGTATCAACATCAAGGCCCACATCTTCCATAATCCTTTCTGCAATCGCCGGCCCTTCCATCTCTTGATATTTTGGCGCGGATGAGCCGTGCTTCTTCTCTGCTTCTTTTATCCCGATGTCGTGAAGCAGCGCCGCCGCCGCAACCACTTTGGGGTCTCCCCCCTCTTTCTTTAAGATATCCCTTGCATATTCAAAGACGGAAAATGCGTGTTCAATCCTTTTTTGATCGCCGTGAAACTCCTTTTTGAGTTCCACAATTAATCGATCCGTCAATGGCATATCGAGTTCATCCTTTCCTTCGACGTCGCCGGGATCAAAGCCGAGGCATTCCTTTGCGTGTTCACACCACTGGGCGCAACCTAACCTGAGCCTCGGATTTTCGATCCGCTTTCCACACTTCTTACAACGTCTGGCCGCATCGTCCTTAAAAAACTCGACCACATTATCGCATTCGCTGCACGACACTTCAAAGATGTCATCAGACCTCCAATACCTGGTGTCTTGACCCGGACACATAACTTGTTTCATTTGTAATTACTCCTTCCCGATCGAATCCAATAATCGGAAAATCGCTCATTCGTTCGTTCTTCATATATATTACCGTTTTTCAGATAATCGTCGGCGATCCTCGTCAAGATGTTTTCCAATTCTTCTGGCCCTTTGATTACTCCTGCCCTGTCTGCAAGGTGTGGGTGGCGTCCCAGTTTTCCCCCGATTAATACCCTTACGTCCTCTAAAACATCACCTTCAGAAACGTTGATACATCCCGTTGGGCACGAATCTTTACAGTTGTAACACCCAAGACACTTAACCTTGTCAAAAATGGGTGGGCCGTCATTAATATCACCATTAGAAGCCCTGTTAAAGGAAATTGCCGAATCGGGGCAAGCCTCCATACACAAGCCGCAAGATGTACATTTATCACTATCCACATCCGGCACCACAAATCCTACAAGGGCAAAATCCGCAATTTGCGGCCGTGAGCATCCGTTGGGGCACCCGGAAATCGATACACGAAACTTGTGGTGAAAAAGTATCTTCTCACCTTCAGCCTTACTTCTAAATCTCTCAGAAATTTCGTTTTTCAATACCCAATCCTCGATGACAACCTTCCACTCTTCGGGATCGATAATCACGTTGGGACAATTAGAGAGCTTTGCATGACAGACTTCCACAACCACCATATCAACACCGGGTTGGTTGTCTGCCGGCATCATTGCCGAAAGCTCATGGATCGATTTATCGGCGGTTACGTTTTTAAAGCGAGCCTCTGCCTCTTGAAAATCTGAAAGTGTCACTCTCTCCACGGAATTTTTCCGAACCCGTTCCTCAACCTTATTGCGAACCATCTTTCGCATGAAAAATGGAACCCGTTTAAGTTTGGCTTCGGCATCAACGTCCCAGTGTAAGGACATAAAAAACTCCTGAAGATATTGACCTTCTTGAAATTAACTATTTTGGCAATTTACTTTACGCTGCTGCCAATGGAGTTACGGATACAATCTCACCACCTCTGCCTACAACGACCCTCGTAACATCGAGCTTGACACCGGCATTCTGGATTGCCTTTTCGACAACTACCATGTAACCATTACAGCAAGGAACCTCCATCTGGACAATGGAGAGCGAGTTAAGGTTCGACTCCTTAATAATATCCGTTAGCTTCTCGACATCTTCTTCGTGATCGTCAAACTTTGGACACCCAATTGCAATGGCGCGGCCATTAAGGAACTCCGAATGAAGATCGGGATACGCCACACCAGCGCACTCTGCCATAAGCACCATATCCTTCCCTTGTAAGAAATGCATACCCGGCGCAAGAAGTTTTAGTTTAATCGGCCAGTGATTAAGCTCCGACTGGACCGGCTGTGTTCCAATGGCGCCTCTCTTGCCATGACCGGGATTACTCGATCCACTTTTAAGCTCCATCGCATCAGACCCAGGACAACCACAAGCAAGTGCATCTTCTTTGTGGACGTGGCTTTTAAGTGAAGGCCTGCCAAGAGACTTCAAACGCTCCTCGGCTTTCTCTTCATCATACTCAACTGCGTCCCTTACCACAATCTTCAGCGCATCTTCGGGACAATCGGCGATGCATGCGCCAAGTCCGTCGCAGTAGACGTCGTTTACAACTTTCGCCTTACCATCAATAATCTCCAGTGCCCCCTCGTCACATGCCATGATGCAATCTCCGCAACCGGTACACTTTTCCTCGTCAATTTCAATTATCTCTCTTCTAGCCATTGTTTTTTCCTCCTAAAAAAATCTTTACTTCAGACAAAGTTGTCTTTGATAAGTGCTCTTTTATCTCCCTGTTCATCTTTTTAAGACCATCGCCAAAGAGGCAATTACCATTCGTGCAGATGGGATGGTCAAGGAGACAGTTACTATCGTCTATCTTTCCTTCTATCAGCTCATAAATATCAAGGAGAGTTACCTCGTCCGGGGATTTAACCAGCAAAAACCCCCCCTTTGGCCCCCTTGTGGAGTTTACATATCCCGCCTGAGACAGCCTCTGGAGAACCTTTGCAAGGTGCGCCTCCGAGACATTCAAAAACGATGCGCTCTCCTTTACCGAAATTATCTTTTCTGGCTCGCTTGCCATAAGCGCCAAGGTGTGCATGGCAAGGGAAGTGGCTTCTGATATTTTAAACAAGTTGTTCATTGGCTAAATTTACTCAACCTAATTAAGTATTCAGGTACTATTATACCTATTTAG
>JAUWME010000452.1 GCA_030613285.1 Candidatus Zymogenus sp.
CCAAAACTCCCCTTTGTGTCGTCAAGAAAATCTTTGAACTTGTCAGATGTTAAATACGAACTGTGTGTGTCCAACGTTGAGACCATCCCGCTGATGGCGCCATTTATCAACTCCTTTGTATCAACCTCATCCACGTAGTTATCTCTGATTAGGTTCAAAGCGTTTGTAAAAACCTCAAGCTCCTTGTAGATGCTGTCAGACGATGCCAGGACATTGTCCAACCCCTTTCCCAGAGAAACCCCAACCAAGAACACAACGGTCAAAAGTAAAATAAACCTGAGCTTTCCTTTTTTCATGGACATATTAAATTCCCCTTTCATTTTTCATTTTCAAAATATTCTCAAAATGCGTTTTTCTCAAGATGCCATTTATTTTTTCACCAGCCAACCCACAGGATTTGTGGTCTTTGTGTAGTGACGAATTTCAAAATAGAGACACGCTCCTTTGAGGGAGCCCGTATCCCCAACCGAACCTATCGCTTCTTTCGCTTGTACTTTGGAGCCAACACTTTTATAGAGCGACTTTGCGTGGGCATAGACGGTATAATAGTTGTCGCCATGATCAATTATCATAAGATTGCCGTAGCCGGGAAAGTAGTCTGCGTATATGACCTCTCCCTTGGCAACGGAGATGAACTTTGTGCCTTCGGGGGCTTTTATCTCGATTCCCTTATTGAAAATTGGGTTGTTGTATTTTGGGTCCTTCCCCTTTCCATATCTCGTTAGGACATTGCCCTTTACAGGATATGGGAGACGTCCCTTGAGCCGTGAAAAATATCCACCCGCACCAGGAGATGAGTGGGCATGACCCAACCGTGTTTTTTTCTCCTTTTTTTCTCTCTCCCGCTTGAGCCTTTCTATCAATGCCGTCAGCTTCTTCTTTGATTTCTCAAGCTCCTTTAGCGCCGATTCATAGGAGGATTTCTTTTTTTTCACTTCAACGAGATACTTTTTCTTCTTTTCTTTACCCTTTTTTAGTTTAACCTCCTTTAATGCCATATCCTCTTTAAGGCCTGACAGCTCATCTCTTTTTTTCGTTAGCTTCTCGATGGTTTTGGTGTGGGCATCTCTGTTTGCTTGATAATTTTGGAAAAGCTGTTTATCCGCCTCAATCACCGCCGATAGGTATTTCCCCCTTCTGTTTATGTCTGAATAGTCCTCGGCAGAAAAGAGGGCCGGCAGATATCCCGCACCACCCAGCTTGTAAAACGCGACGAGCCTATCCTCAATTACCACTTCCATCATCTCCATATTTTCTTCAAGGTATTTCTTTTTTTCCTGAAGGTCATCAATTGAAGATGAGGTGTTGTCTATCTTGTAACTAATGTATGATATCTCTTTCTCATTCCTTTTTACGGCTTTATCCATCCGAGAAATCTCACCTATGATAGATCTCTCTTTTTTCTTTGTCTCCTTTATCTTCCCTCTGCTTTCTTTTATCTTTTTCTCAATAGCCGTTAGATCATCCTTCTTTTTTCCGATGTTCTGTGCCGCACCAAAGTGGGGAAAAAGGAGAAAGCCCCCCAACAGAAAAAGCGTGGCAGATAAAGCAAAGAGTTTTTGTCTGAAAATAACCATTCTTTTTGTATTGCCAAAATAGTTGCGTCATAGAAACACGTCAAAATCTATTTGACAATATCAAATATTAACTATTTAGTATAGCTACGTCTTTAGCATCCTGCCAAAAGAGATAATGCTTCCGAGTAGTCCCAAAAACGCCCCAAGTAGTGTGCAATAGATGATTATGTAAGGCTCGAAGAAATTTATCTCCAATGCCCCAAAGAAGAGACCAAAATCTTTGTAATAATGTTCCATAAAATATCGATAGATAAAAAAAAGTGCCCCCATTGATATGATCGAACCGAAAAGTCCTTGTATCATCCCCTCTAATATCATTGGAACTTTTATAAATAAATTTGTCCCCCCCACAAGTTTCATTATTTCAATTTCACCTTTTTTTGCAAGGAGTGTAAGCTTGATTGTAATTGCGATGATGGCAATCACCGCAAGTGAAAGCACAGCGCCAATGACAATTCCCACCACTTTAACTATCTCTACAACTTTATAAAATTTGGAGAGCCACTCCCTTGCATAGACAACATCTTCCACACCATTCATTCTATCTATTTTTTTTGCCACAAGGGCAACGTCCTCTGGTGTTGTGAATCGTTTTTTTAACTTTACATTGAAGGATGCCGGAAGGGGATTTTTTGAGAGTCCCTTCAGAACATCATCTTGTCCCGAGAAAATTTCATCGAGATATTTGAGAGCATCCTCCTTGGAAATATAAGATGCATCTTCCACTTCCTTGATTTTAAGAATGTCTTTTTTAAGCTCCTCGGTTGCCTGCTCCGAAAGGAAATCGGCAAGATAAATATTTATTTGCACTTCTTCTCCAAGATTCACCAACAATCCACTTAGATTGACATATAAAAGCAGATAAGCGAAAAAGACAAAAAGCGCAATTGAAATTGTTGTGACGGAAAGGATGTTGACCAGCGGATACGCCCTAATATTTGAAAAGGTTTTCCTTATGAAATAAAAAACCCTCGTTGTAAACATCTACTACAAAATCCTTCCATGGTCGAGTGAAACAAGTCTTTTATGAAATCGCTCTACGATATCCT
>JAUWME010000045.1 GCA_030613285.1 Candidatus Zymogenus sp.
ATGATATTTTCGGGGATTAAACCCGCCAAAGTACTTGTCCCCCCGGCTTAGATATTGATAAGGTATTGACAAATTTCAATTGCTTGTAAATGATAACGCTCATCGGTATTTTGAGATTGCCGCTTTAAAAACTCCAACTACCTGTCATTCACTGAGATCGCAGGGTGTGTGGCAATCGTGTTGTTCTACCTACTATCTCAATTGACTCTACGTGATTGTATACATACAACAAGATTGCCGCGTCGTTCGTGAGTCTAACTACTGACCTTTTAATATAAATATTTCCTCTTGAATGACATTATGATTTTATTTTAGCCTGGATTCACGCTTTCGCGGGAATGACAGTAATTTAGCATTACAACACCCCCCCCAAATCAATAATTCCAGCAACCCCCAACCCCCCAATTAAATATTACCTGATCCCTACTGTTGTGACTCCGATGTTTGCACCTTCTGGCTTGATATCGAGGACGTGGCTGTGTTCTTTTAGGTGCTCTTGGATACCTTTTTTTAGCCTGCCTGTGCCTCGTCCGTGGATAATGTCCAGCTCTTCGAGTCCTCCCATGACGGCATTGTCGATGGCTTTGTCGACAACGAAAATTGCCTCTTCGACCCTGAGGCCGATTACGTTTATTTCGGTTTTTGGGTCTGAATAAATCTCTTGAGTTATAACGTTTACACTTTTTGCAGTTGGGGTCTCTTTTGTTAGCTCGTCTGAATCTATCCAAACCCTCTTTCCACCGATCTCGACCTCGGCTCTTGCCGGTTGGCCTTCTTGATCAGATTGAATGTTTATCAGGGTTCCCTTTAGTGCAAGTCCCTTAATGGAAATTGTATCTCCGGAAGATGGTTGATATATCTTATCTTCATCGGCTTTGCTGTTTATGGGTGACGCATAATCTGGGTTCGGGATTTCATTTATTAGACTTCGTTTTGTATCGTAAAACTCTCTGTGGAGCTCTCCCTTTTTTACTGTACTGTTATCCACCGAGGTGAAAATTATTTTAAATCGATCCTCGTATTTTTTTAGGGTCTCCTTGAGTTCGTCTTTGAAGGAATCTAATATAGTATTTCTTTTGTCTTTGATGCTTGAGATGAGGAGCGTAAATTGTGTCTCAAGCTTTACGAAGCGTCTTTTAATTTCATTGATAGCGCTCATCTCCTCTACAACCTTCACGTGCTCCTGCTCGAGAGTTACAACAAGGTCGCTCAAACGCTTTCCTTCTTTAGTGAGATTTTTCTTTGCATTTTGGACAACTTCTTTTGGGAGGTTTAGGGTCTTTGCTACCATGAGGGCGTTACTTCCGCCGGGGATTCCATATTTAAGTTTGTAGAGTGGTCTTTCTGTAGCTTCGTTGAATACAACCGAGACATTGACGGCACCCTCCCTATTTAAGGCATACGTCTTCAGTATGTTTAGATGCGTTGTCACGAGAATGGTTGCATTTTTTTTACTTAAATAATCGAGGGCAGCGATGGCCAAAGCGCCACCTTCTTCAGGGTCAGTTCCAGACATAATTTCGTCGATGAGCACCAAGGAGCCATTTCCGGCGTCTGATAGGATATATTTGAGTCTTGTAATTTTAGCGGAGAAAGTGGAGAGTTTGCCCTCGATGTCTTGTTCATCGCCGATGTCTGCAAAAACATCTTTGAAGGGAACGACACGGCTTCCTTCTGAAACCGGAATGGGTATGCCGGTTTTGAACATCAACGTCAAAAGTCCCAGGGTTTTTAGGGCTGCTGTCTTACCGCCGGTGTTTGCCCCGGATAGCACAACTATTCTTCTGTCGCCCCCGATTTCAATATTGATGGGAACCACGTCTGGGTTGTCAAATTTCCACCTTCTTTTTTCTTTATCATTAAGGGACAAAAGGGGATGCTTGGCGCCGATAAACGACAAGGTGCCGGATTCATCCACCTCTGGTGAGATTCCATTCATTGCATCGGCGGCCAACGCCCTTGCCAGAAGTGTGTCCAATTTAAGAATAATTTTGTGGTTATTTTCCACAATTTCTTTTGAGTCATTAATTTCAGAGGAGAGGCGTTTTAGTATCCTTATCTCTTCGTCATTTTCATTTCTTGCCAAAAATGAGAGGTCGTTGTTGATGTCCAGAGATTTTAATGGCTCAATATATAGGGTGGCCCCTGTGTTTGATCTGTCGTGGATTATGCCGGGAACGCGTCCCCGGAAATCTACTTTGATGGGCAGAACGTAGCGTCCGTTTCTTAAGGCAATGACCGATTCTTGGAGGGCGTCTTTTAGTGATGACGATTCAATCATTGACAAAAGGAGGCGGTTGATTGCTTCTCGCTTCTTTTTCATATCTTTTCTGATTTCGTGCAATTGGTCGCTGGCGCTATCTAAAATTTCTCCCCGAGGGCCCAGTGTCCGCTCGATGTTTTTTTCAAGATCGGGCAGCGGGACAATCTGGTCTGTCAGCGTGGCTGTCAGCGGATATTTTTTTCGTATCGCGTTTACAAAAGACCTGATTCTTCGGTGTGTGGTAATATTTGATCCGATATCTTTTATTTCGTGGGGTGTCAGGTACGTCCCCACAGCTCTTGTCTTTTCAAAGAGGAGTGAGACGAGGCTGATTCCTGAAAGGGGAATTCTTCCCTCGATGGCGTTAATCTCCCGAATCTCTGATACTGTCTTGTGGGTCATTACCATATCATGGACATCGGAGATGGGAGAGAGAGCAAGACAGGCGTCCGTGCCGGGGGTGGTTGCGGCAAAATCGGACACGAGCTCCAATATTTTTGGATATTCGAGAACTGTTAGCGTGCGGTTGTCCATAGGGTTATTTGGGTTATCAATTTAGAGATATTGCATTAATATCAAAGTTACAATTTTGAACGAAATTTAATCAACATATCGAACAAACGTATCGACCAAGTGTATTGACCGAGATACAATGTTGTCTATCAAAGGTTTACTGCTAACGACGCCATTACAAAACAGAAAAACCGAAATATTAAACAGAGCAAATAAACGAAGATGTTTTTACGAGTGGTGCGCCAGAGAAATACAATATGGTGCAAGGCAAAGGTGCGTCAGTTGTGTCAATGGACTAATCCAAACAAATGAGGCTTTCTATTGAGCAATAAGCTGAAATATATTTTAACTTCATAGAGATGAAAGCGCTGCCTTGACCATGCCACTTACTACCTTGCCGTCTGCCCTTCCTGTTGTTTCAACCATCAGAAGTTTCATAACCTTTCCCATATCTTTTGGGCCAGCGGCCCCGGACTCAGCAATGGCGTTTTCTATTAGAGTTTTTAGTTCATCTTCGGTGAGTTCTTCGGGGAGGTATTCCCGCAAGATTTTTAGTTCTTCCTCCTCCTTTTTGATGAGGTCATCGCGCCCTGCTTTACTAAATTCTTCGATGGATTCTTTTCTCAATTTTGCCTGAGAGTTTATGGCTTGGAGGAGTTCATTGTCTGTGAGTTCATCCTTTTTTTCTATTTCTCTGTTTTTTATGGTAGTTTTTACCATGCGAATGACAGAAAGCCTGACTTTATCTTTTGCCTTTTGCGCTGTTATAAGGTCGCTGTCGAGTTGTTCTTTAAGTGACATGGTGATATTACCCTCTTGCTTTGAATTTGCAGAATCTAAAACCATTATAATATCTTTATTCTCAAAAATTGTCAACAAATTTTTAGTGCATTAAATGGATATTAAAGAAAGTTTTGAACATTTTTTGTGCAATAATCCTTGAATTAAAACATTTTACTATTATATTAGGTAGAATGTATTTAGCTAAAAACCAATTTTAAGGGGACAATCAACTTGGATAATCTGAAATCATTTATTATCTTTTTGACTATATTCTGCGGAATTTATTTCTCGATGAATTTGTACGTTCTCTTAAAGGCGAATTTGGCGCTCCAGCTAAACGGCGCGCCATTTTTGATATTTGCCGCTATCTTCTTTTTAATATCTCTTGCTTTTCCTGCGAGCTTTCTTTTGGAGCGTACAATTTCTGTGGAAATCTCCCCGATTTTCGCATGGGTTGGAGCGTTCTGGCTTGGGGCGATTATCTACTTTTTCTTGATTGGACTTGTTGTGGATATTGTAAGATTTTCCAACTATATCTTCTCTTACATCCCAGAGGCATTATTTGATCATAGGCTCATCATCGGAAGGACGCTATTTGTGGTTGTAGTCTTGACGATAACGGCAGTTTTGTTTGGAGGGTACCGCCACACAAAAGATATCAAGATCAGAAGACTTGAGCTTGCCGTGAATGATCTTTCGGTAGATTCAAATCCACTGAATATTGTTTTTTTCTCCGATGTCCACCTGGGGAAGATGGTCAACGAAGATAAACTTGAAAAAGTGGTTAATCTGGTAAATGGGGAACAACCTGACATTATACTCATCGGTGGGGACCTCTTTGACGATGATGTGCACACTCTTTTTCCAATGAAGAAGACATTGGCAAAGTTGAAGGCAAAATATGGTGTGTATGGAGTGTTGGGCAACCACGAGTTTTACCTTGGGGCAGATACTTCAACTCGTTTTATGGAGTTGGCAAATATCAATGTATTAAGAGACAAAATTATAACGATACCCGGCGTTGTGAATATCCTGGGACTTGACGATTACACCAATGGGCGGGGAAAGAGGATGAGAGATAATGAGGCCTTGAGGAAAATTATTGAAAAGAGAGACAGCAACCTTCCGACTATTCTTGTTACCCACACTCCGGTATTTCTGGAGAACTATTCGGCGGCAGGTATCGACCTTGCCCTATTTGGGCATACCCACAACGGCCAGTTTTTTCCATTTAATCTTGTTACAAACGCAATCTTCAAGATAAGCTATGGTTACGGCAGGGTAGGGGATATGCACGTATATGTAAGCAGCGGCGTTGGGACGTGGGGGCCGCCCATCAGGGTTTTGACAGATGTGGAGATTGTAAAGATAACATTGTCGAGTGGAAGAAAATAGACAAACCGTGTCAGTCTGGTACTGAACAAGAAAAGATTGTGTTACCATTTGCGACAGCTCTCGATTTCTATTCCATCCCTTCAATGAGGTTCAAGGCATTTATCCCAAGGTCTGGGATGTAATATCCTCCTTCAAGAAGGGCAAACCGCCGTCCATTTGCAAATTTGTCAGCAGACTCCTTTACAATTTTCCCGATTGTCTTGTAGTCATCGGTGGTAAAAGTCCCCCCCCAGTCTTTAATGTATTTATCAAAGCCAGCGCTGACGCAGATGATGTCAAACGGTGCGGCCCTTTCAAGGCCGTCTTTTACTTCGGCAAGAGCTATGAGGGCGTTGTCAGATTGGATGTTGACAACAGTTACGTCGTCTCGGTTTGAAAAGAAGTTGTCGGTGCCGTCGCCAAAGTGTAGGTCGATATCGAGGATGACAGCCCTTTTAATCTTCTTTTCTACAATCATCTTTTCCACCGCAATGGCTGAGTTGTTAAAAAAACAAAAACCCCAATTGCTGTCAGGGCTTGCGTGGTGGCCGGGTGGACGGATGAGTCCAAAGGCCGGTGTTTCTTCAAGGGCGATTTCGGCTGTCATAATTGCGCCGCCTGCAGAAAGGAGGGCCGTATTAAAACGATCGATGTCCCTCTTTTCGGACTCGAAAAGACGCGGCTTGTGAACCAACAGAATGTCAGCCTCAAGGGCCGGCTCTGGTGTAACGAACTCGTAACCATGGCTGGAAAGCTCCTGATGTATCACCCTTATCCTCTCTGGTTGTTCCACAGAAGCCGTGGGGTAGTCAGTGAGGAATTGCTTATGATATACTATTTTTGTGTCTGGCATTGATTTTCTCCCAGAAATTTACAAATATTGGTTTTTCCTGATTTCGAGTCTGAAAAATACTGCTTTGAAGCGGGGGAGAATGTTACTATTACCCATATACAGTGAGCATAGTGTTTACACATAAACAATTGGCTTAAAGCCCATTGCATTAATTCTTTAACTGTAATATGGCTGTCAATCAAAATAGAGCTTCAAATCCTTGAGTAACTTCTTGTCAGACAAAAGTTCATCAATAGGCATATCAGCCACAATCTTTCCCTTGTCCATAACAATCCCCCTCGTTGCAAGGTCTAATGCCAGATCAATGTTATGGGTGATGATCAGCTTTGTTTTTTCGATGGAGTTGATGACCCTCTTAAGATCGTGGACGCCTTCGGGATCGAGGTTTGCGGTGGGTTCATCAAAGGCCACAATGTCAGGCTTCATTGAGAGGATTGTGGCAATGGCGGCGCGCTTTTTTTCGCCGTGGCTGAGGTGGTGGGCTGAGCGTTTTTCAAAGCCTGAAAGTCCCATGGCAGAAATCGCCCCTGTTACTCTCCTTTCTACCTCTTCTTTTGAAAGCCCCATATTGTTTGGGCCAAATGCAACGTCCTCATACACTGTTGGACAAAAAAGTTGATCTTCGGGATTTTGAAACACGATCCCAATCTTTTTTCTCACGGCGCGAACGCTCTTTTCGGTTAGTTCAATCCCAGCGATTGCAATATGTCCCTCTCCCATGATAAGGCCGGGAAGTGTCAGGAGCAGGGTCGATTTACCCGCGCCATTTTTGCCCAGGATTGCCACAGATTCATTTTTTTCAATGGATAGATTTACGCCGTTAAGCGCCCTTGTGCCATCGTGATATGTAAATGACAAATTTTCAATGACTATATCGTGAGAGTTAGTGGAAGTGTCGATTTTATTTTCTCCTGAGTTTGTTTGTTCAATAAAATTTCAGTAAACTATTTATGCCACCCAAATTCCGTAAGCCCTTATGGCAATCGAGGCAAAGAGGACAATAATGCTAAAAAAATAATCGTTGGCGTTGAGTTTATCGGTTTTTCTGTTTATAAACCTCGTGTCGTAACCCCTCGCCTTCATCGAAAGAAAAGTTCTTTCTCCCCGCTCAATGCTCCTTACAAAGATTGCGCCAATCATGTAGCCGATAGTATTTGCGTGCCAAATCCATCTCCCCCCGTAGAGGCGGGCGTCTCTGGCACGGGTTATCTTTTCGGCCTCGTCGATCAAGATAAAGAGATATTGATACATAATTGAGAGGGCATCTGACAGGAAGTATGGCAGTCTCAACTCCTTTAATCCCAGGATGAGGTCTGAAAATGGGGTGGTGGAAATCAAGAAACTCAAAAATAGGATTGAGAGGATAGATTTGGAAAAGACGTTAATTACTATGAGCACCCCCTTTTGGGAGATATCGAGCGTTGTAAAGCCGAGGGGTATGGAGGCGATAACAATATCGCCATGAACAAAGGGAGCTGCAATGACAGCAACAAGAACAAAAGGTAAAACTATTATGAGTCGTCTTATGAAAAAGGAGATTGGTACATTAGAGATGAGGATCATGGCGAGGGCGATGACAAAGTATAGTAAGAAGAGGGAAATGATGCCCATCTCCACCACCGGGGTTGTAACGATAATCAGAACTACACCGATAAGGGTTACGATCTTTGTTTTTGGATTCAGACTTCGTATTGGGCTATGGATGTGGCTTTCGTTGTCGATGAAATGATGCTTCAAACGTGTCGTCTCCCATGTTGTTTGAAAAATTACAGAGGTTATTGTACATTAAATAGTACAATAGTTCAATCTCCTTTTGAAACTTTTACAACTGTTTTGTTGTATCCAATGTCTTTCTGATTTTAAAATCAATTTTTTAACCACATCGTTGCCTTTCCAGCATTTTTGTGAGATAATAGATTTATCTAAAACAGGTTTATTGCGATTGATTTTGATAGGCGCTTTTTTTTGGTTTGCTTTTTAGTTTGATATTGACTCGCTATTAAATAGTTAAATTTGAAACTTCATGTTGTATTTAGAAATAAAGGCTTATGCTTAGAAAACTACTGCCAAAAACAGACTTGATCCTTATCCATCCACCAAGTGTCTTTGACTTCAGGAAAAGAAACATTCTCTTTGGGCCCATCAGCGACGTCGTACCATCCACGCCAGCTTTTGAGATGTACCCCATAGGATTTTCGTCAATAGCCGAGCGCCTATCGAAAAATGGAATTTCCGTGAGGATTATAAACCTTGCGTACCTGATGGTGAACGATGAGAACTTCAATGTAAAGAAGTATCTTGCAAAGCTGAAGGCTCGTGCCTTTGGCATTTCCCTCCATTGGCTGCCCCATGCCAATGGCGCGGTGGAGCTGGCAAAACTGCTAAAGGAGATTCACCCTCATACCCCCATGATTTTTGGCGGATATTCCTCCACCTATTTCCATAAGGACGTTATTGAGTATCCCTTCGTGGATTTTGTGGTAAGAGGAGATTCCACCGAGAGGGCGCTTGTTCCTCTCATGCAAAGGATAAAGGGTAGGGGGGATGGTAAATCGGTTAAATCAGATCAATCTTTTGGGGAGGTCCCAAACCTGACTTGGAAAAGCGGGGATGAAGTTATCGTCAATGAAGATTGTATTGTTGAAAGTGATCTTAACGACTTTTCCAATAACTACCTCAATCTCTTTAAAAACTCCATTAAGTTTCTTGACATAAAAGGGATGACCCCAATTTATGACTGGTGGCGATATCCCATCACAATGATGGTAACGTGCCGGGGATGCACAGAGAATTGTGTAATCTGCGGTGGGTCGAACTTTGCCATGCGGAAGTTTTTGGGGAGAAAGATTGTTGCCTACCGTGACCCAGAACTTGTTGCGCGGGACATTGTCTCTTTGTCTCGATACACAAGGGCGCCGATATTTGTGGTGGGGGACATTCTTCAGGCTGGGTACGATTATGCCGAAACGGTGATCAAGGGTATTGGCAGCAAAAAGATTAAAAACCAGATGGTATTGGAGCTTTTCAATCCTGCACCGGAATCATTTTTTGAGATGGTTGCCAGCGCATTTCCCAACGTGAATTACGAGATATCTCCCGAAACCCACGACGATGATGTCAGGAAACTTTCTGGAAAGAGCTACAAAAAAGATGCCATGGAAGAGAGTATCCGCATGGCATTAAAACATGGTACCAAAAAATTCGACATCTTTTTTATGATCGGAATCCCCGGACAGGACAAAGAATCGGTTATGGAGACCGTCGATTACAGCGGTTATTTGATGGAAAAGTTCGGGCAGAAACTCGTCCCATTTATTTCGCCCCTGGCCCCTTTTATCGACCCCGGAAGCCTTGCCTTTGAACATCCAGAAAAACACGGATATAAAATACTCTTTAGGACCTTCTCCGAGCACGTGGAGGCGTTAAATGCCCCTTCTTGGAAATATATGTTGAACTACGAGACAAAATGGCTTTCGAGAGACGATATAGTTTCAACTACATATGCTTCTGGGGCTGGGATGAACGAGCTGAAACGAAAATCGGGCCACATCGATGAGGCGACATATCATAGTGTCAAAAGACTCCTTGAGAGAGACCTTAAGCTCGTTTCGTACATCGATGAAATCTATGAATCTGAGAAGGGGGATATATGGAAAATAGATGAAAAAATAAGATCGTTGGGAGAGAAGATCGATCTTGACGATATTGGGATAGTCTGTGGTGTGGATGAAATCAAGTGGCCGGTGAGCAGGGCTGGATTCAAGTTTTTCAACATAGGTCTTGCCATCACAGTAGATGTAATCAAAAGGGTTGTCAATAACGTTTTAGGCGTCTTCAAAAAGGGATAGATATTACTTGAATAAATCTCAAGTTGATTACTATTCAATTGACAAATAGACGATAAAGCAGTAAATTGAAAAAATCTAATATTTGTCATTCCCGTGAAAACGGGAATCCAGTAAATATCATTATGGATTCCTTTGTCAAGCAGGCAATGACAGAGTAAAAGAATTCCTTTGTCTTGTTGAGAATGGCTGAATAGTTATTTTAATAGTCTTTTAAGAGTTTTATTAAAAAGCACAATTGTACGAAATGGTTGAGTGCTAAAGTTGTAAATATAATATGACATTATTTAAGGAGTGTAAAAATGAGTGACAAACCTGTCGGCGCTGGGATGTTTCAGGT
>JAUWME010000360.1 GCA_030613285.1 Candidatus Zymogenus sp.
ACTATAATTTCTCGTTTTCCCACTATTTTTTATCCCCATCAATACGATTATTTATTTGTAAAAAAGTTCCATCGTATAGACAAAAAGCTAATTATATGATACATTTAGTACAATATTTCTAACACTATTAGATTACTCTGACATGATAAATCAGTATTACCTTCCAAAAAAGGATAACCTATTATGAAGAAAGTAAATTTTATTGTCAAGACAAAGGATGCAAAAGCAGGGGAAATCACAAAGGCTCTAAAGGCCGCAAAGATTGATGTGGAGAGCGTAACAATGCTCTACTCCGAAGAGGTCACAGCAGAGGCGAGTGAGGACTCCAAGGATTAATTTGCCACCGGGTCTGTTGCAATTCTTTAATAGTAGGGGTTGCTGTGATTTAGGGGCTGTAGCGACTTATTTAGAATAGAGGCTGATGCAATTTATGCTGGGTGGAAATTGGATAGTGGTTTGTTGTAATAACGACAGGAGCAATCCTTTAGAGAGTTTTAGACATTGAAGACAATTGGCGTTTGCGGGTGTTATTTATCCATGGGTGTCCATTAATACTATCAAAAAGTCCGAGAGCTGGCTCAATTCTTTTAAATAAAATGATTCTCTAAATCCTGTTTCGACAGATGAGCTTTCAAAAAAGTTTATGTTCAACTTGTCTTATAATATCCAGCAGCTCGCCCTTTAAGAAAATGGCAGTATAGAAACCGGCATTAATAATGGAACTCTCATAACGCTTTTTGTTTCTCAATGCCCATCACTGCGTCAAGTCCATAAAATTTCATGACAGCAAGTTAGGAGACAAGCCCTCCAGAGGCTGTTCTCCGCTAAAAAAACCGTATATTATTTACGACCTCTTTGTCAACTGCATAATTTGCGAGACAAAGCGCCCTGCAGCTGGACGATCCGCCATAATCGTAACATCCATGACCGACAAGGTTTAGCCTTTTCGATAAGCACTCCTATTCAGATAAGACATTGTTTTTCTGATAAACCATCATGCAAACATTGGCACACCCCTTTAAACCACTAAAATATTTCCACCACACCCTTTACACTCTTTACAATATGAGATTGCTTTGATACAATCTTAAAAGAAAACCCTTATTTCTCATTCCCTTGGAAAGCGGGAATCCAGTAAAATATCATTCTGGATTCCCAGTCAAGCTGAGAATGACAGTATAATGGATTCCTTTGTCAAGCAGGCAATGACACAGTTTTTGATTTTTCAGTATTAGTCTTTTATCATAGGAGTTTCAATCTTAAAATGAAAAGTTCAAAAAATAGAGCGGGCACAGACAAAAATATCTGGTGGAAAGATGGTGTGTTCTACCAGATTTACCCCAGAAGCTTTTGTGACACCACCGGAGACGGCGTGGGTGATCTCAACGGAATCACCAAGCACCTCGATTACCTAAACGATGGCACCGAGAATTCCCTGGGTATTGATGCAATCTGGCTTTCGCCCATAAATCCATCTCCCATGTTCGACTTCGGATACGATGTCTCAAATTACATCGACATCGACCCTCTCTTTGGCACTATGGCCGATTTTAAAAACCTCCTGAAAGAGGCCCACAAGCGTGGAATCAAAATAGTCCTCGACTTCGTCCCAAATCACACCTCCCACCTCCACGAATGGTTTGTCCAGTCCAGAAGCTCCAAAGACAATCCAAAGAGGGACTGGTTTATCTGGGAGGATCGTGGAAACGCCAAGGGTGGACGACCGAACAACTGGCAGTCGGTCTTTGGCGGCCCAGCATGGGAATGGGATGAAAAAACAGAGCAGTTTTATTATCACCATTTCCTTAAGGAACAGCCCGACCTCAACTGGAGAAACAAGGAAGTTAGAGAGACCATGTACGATCAGATGCGTTTCTGGCTGGATATAGGGGTCGATGGATTTCGACTGGATGTTATCAACCACATCTACAAGGACAACCAGCTGAAAAGCAATCCTTACACAATTGGCCGACGCCCCTACGACATGCAAAAACACATCTACGACAAAGACCTCCCAGAATGTATCAATGTTGCAAAGGATATGCGAAAAGTCGTTGACTCCTACGGGGTGGAGGGGAGCGGAGCTGAGAGGATGCTTGTGGGGGAGGTTTATATCAAAAACCCTGCCGAGGCGGCAAAATATTACGGTGATGGAAAAGACGGGTTGAACCTTGCTTTTTACTTCGATTTTTCATATAAATCATTCAAGGCAGCCGCCTTTCGGGATGCCGTCTCCACCTGGGAGGGAATTCTCCCAGTCGGTGCGTGGCCAACATATTTTCTATCCAACCATGACCAACCGAGACACATTGGTAGATACAGCAAAGGGGGTAATGGTGAAATCGATATGCGGGCAAGAGTTGCGGCAACGATGCTCTTGACACTCAAGGGGACTCCCTTTCTCTATTACGGCGAGGAGCTTGGAATGCGAAACCTCCACATCAAAAAGTGTGACCTCAAAGACCCCGTGGGAATCCGCTACTGGCCCATCCCCATAGGGCGGGACATGGCCAGAACCCCCATGCAGTGGGACGACACCGATGGCGCTGGCTTTACCGCCTCAAAGACCCCGTGGCTTCCCATCAACCCAAACCGCTCACGTCTCAACGTCAAGGCAGAAACAAAAGATGAAGACTCCCTCCTCTCATTCTATCGAAAGCTCATCTGGAAGCGAAAGGAGACACCAGAGTTGACATCAGGCGCCATTGAGATATTACCGAATATCCCCAAGGGAATATTTGCATACAGGAGGGTTGTCGGCGATCAATCTTGTCTCATCATTTTGAATTTTGAAAAAGGGTCAAAGAGTTTTTTGCCAGAGCTCCCTGAAGATAGTAAGGATGCGGTGTTTAGGGTACTCTTCTCTACGCACAAAGATGAGGGTAAAAATATTGAATTTAAATCGCCCCTCACTATCCAACCCTACGAAGCAACAATCCTAAAATTGGAGGCGGTATAGAATTTAGTTTAAATTTGTAATAATTCTCTACCTGTTCTCCTTGACAAAAACCAACTATTCTGATATAAAAATGGGTTTGGAAATGTCCAATAAGAATTTCAATGTGAGAGACATTAGAAGTATTAATACGAGTAGTTTTAGAGGTTAAAGAAAAACACTATGAAAAAATACCTGATGACACCAGGTCCGACACCAATCCCAGAGAGGGTTCTTTTGGCCATGGCAGAGCCGATCATCCACCACAGGGCACCCGAAGTTTCAGAGATATTACAGGGCGTTCGAGAGGGTCTGAAATATCTTTATCAAACAAAAAACGAGGTCATTGTACACGCCAGCTCCGGAACGGGAGCCATGGAAGCGACGGTCGTAAACACCCTTTCGTCGGGAGACAAGATAGTCACCATCAGGGGGGGAAAGTTCGGCGAGCGGTGGTCGGAAATTGCCCAGGCCTACGGTGTTGAGCCGATAAACATC
>JAUWME010000104.1 GCA_030613285.1 Candidatus Zymogenus sp.
TCGGTTTTAGTGCTCATACTGATAGAGATAAAATGATGCCATTTAAGAAAAAGGGCTGATATTTTTTTAGTTAAAATTTGTAACACTTCCTGTTGCACCTGAATTTAGCCAAAACTTAAGGGGTTAGATATGTCTCTAACCCCCCTTGTTATTATTGATATTTTATTGAGAAAACTAATTTGATTAGTTTTATGTTTATTGTGATCTTTTCGGTTTCTTTAAAAGTGTTTTGGCCACTGTGCGGTCACAAGAAATAAGCATTGGTAATGTATCTCGTGTTTGAAAGATTAAGCACTCATAAAGCATCTCAAATACCGAGATATTTTCATTGAGAACAAAAAACTATCTCATAGCATTATGTATGAGAAATCGTAGAGGCTTGTAATGCTTCGTTGTTAAACTCACAAAGAGAACAAAGCGTGGAGCTATAAATACTAAACTATCTAAACTATGCTTTACTTCTCTTCTTCGATGGCGCAGATATTAATATACTTCATCCTTCCTTCGGATGCGCCAAAGAATTTTTTCAGATTCCCAATAACACCCTTATTCTCCATAATCTCCTTCAGATTCTCCTCATATCCCAAGGCAGAATAGTAAATCGCCCTGTCAAAGTAGAGGACTGCCTTGTTGTTCAGCTCCTGAAGCTGATAGAGCTGTAAGGCTGTATCAAAAAAGCCCTCGTTAGTAACCACCTCCATGATGACTTTCTTCAATAGCGTCAGGGCGTTTATGATATCATGGATGGCATAGTTTGCCTTAAAGAACTCCTCCCCAATTTTAGTGAAATCGAGACAAAGCCTATACTTCGAAACATCTTTGGCCATTATCTCATCAAAACCGTCAAGAACCAACTCCATATAGCCCTTCCACTTTTTCTCATCCACACCTTCGCTTACTCTCAGTGTCCTTGTCTCTTTGAAATCTTTCAACCATAAATCTAATATCTCTTTCCTCTTTTTTTTCACGATTTCCGTAAGTTTTTCACTAATCACTTTATAGTCTCCTTTTCTAAATAAAGTTTATATCCAGTCAAATCCTGCCAATAAGTGTGTAAAATTGGAGAGTCTAATCCTTGAGCTTTTTCAACTCATCAACAATAACTTCAAGCCTTGGCCTTACATTTATATCATTCACATCAATGAATGATATAATCCCATTTTTATCTATGATGAATATTGCCCTATCGGATATGCCGTCGGATCTGAGGACACCGTAGGAATCGGCCACCTCTCCGTGGGGCCAGAAGTCAGAGAGCACCGGAAACCATACTCCCCCCATGGCATTGGTCCATGCAAAAAGGGTGGGTATGTTATCTGTTGTTATTCCCAGAAGCACGGCATCATATTCGTCAAATATCTCTTTGGCGATGTTGTATCCGGGCCACTGGTCGGAACAGATTGGGGTCCACGCAGCCGGAACAAAGGAGAGAACAACATTTTTTTTGCCGCGAAATTGATTCAGTGAGATATTTTTTCCATCAATTGCTGGCAATGTAAAACCCGGAGCCTTATCCCCTATTTTTACTTTGAGACTGCTGTCTATTGGTTTAAGCTTTCCCGGATTGTAAATACTTCCCTTGAATGCCCCCGATTCGGAATATGCAGTTGCACAGATAAATATTGTAAAGATTGTGATAAATCCCAAAATGGTTATCACCCCTCTATTTTTGGATACAAACATAATCTATTTTTCCTCCGAAAGCTTAAATATCTTGTCAAGAAACGCCTTTGGATCCTCCAATCTTCCCATCTCGGAAAATATAACCTGCGGCTTTTTATTATCAACCATCCTTACAGCAATGTAATGGGGGGTAAATACTTTACCCATCGACTCCGATATTACATTTTCTTGATCAGAGATGAGGGGAAACGGAATTTCATATTTCTTGCGGAAGAAGTCCACCTCATAATCGGAATTATTGATTCCTATACCAATAATCTTGAATCTCCCCTCTAATTTTTTATCCTTCTCAATAATTTTATATAATTCTCTGGTAAGGGGAGCCTCTGTCTGACAGTGGGGGCAATACATTGAGAAAAGCTCGATGATCACTACATCTGCCTTGATGTCCGCAATTTTAAAGCCTCCCCAACCCCCTATGCCGAGGTATTGTTTATCCTCTGATTTGCCGGGCATTTTGAACTCTATATCAGGGAAAATATCACCCACTTTCAGAGTCTCTTCTGCTCCTAACAGAAGACTTGTTGAACACAAAAAAAGCAACAGTACAATAAATGAAATGCGCCTTAATCTAATCATAACTATCCCCTGTAATACTTTTTAAATTTGCAGATAAATAGACGCTCAAGCGCCATCAAATCCGCTTCTTTCCTTTTCCGCAAACCACGATTCTGGGTCAGTAAGATAAAACTTCATATCATCAAGGAGCTTATAATGACTATTCTCCTCTTTTACCATAGATTCCAAAAATTCCCGCTCCATAGGGTCTTCTGCACCCTCAAGGTGTTCCGTGTAAAATTTCACTGACTTGAGCTCGAAATCTATCCCTACATTCAGAGCATCAATATCACTGCTGTCAACGGTAAAATCCGTGCTGTGCTTTTTTGCAAGATCAATGAAGAATTCATTCAAATCACCATGCACGAGCTTCAGTCTTTTCCACTCGGAAATCCAATCATTCCCAGCTTCCAAAGATGAGTAGATTTTCGTTATCCTTTCAATATGAACCACCTCGTCGTCTTTCAGCATCTTATAAATCTCTCTTCCCACGTCGTTCCCACAGGTTGAGAGGGCCTCCTTATAAAAGGATATTCCCTTTTTTTCCATTGTGAGCGCTGTATTTAGCAACTTGAGGGTTCTTTCATTTTTCTTTGTCATTTTTCACCATTTTTTACTATTTTCTGTGTTTGGAGGGGGGCTATTTCCCCCTCCATGATGCATAATAAACACACTTTCGGTTTAGAGGGAAGAACTTGTTGTTCCTCTCTATTATTCACCTTCAGTTCCAACACCGGGCCATACGTATGTCCTTTGACCCAATTTTTCATCCAACATAAAGAGTCCGCCGGGGGCGCCTGCCATGAGTTTCAACTTGTTTACTATCTCGTCAGCATTGGACTCTTCCTCCACCTGCTCATCCACATACCAGTTTAGAAAGGATTCGGTGGCTTTGTCATTCTCACTCCTTGCGATATCCACAAGATCGTTGATCATACCTGTAACCTTGACCTCGTGATCATAGGCGGCTGTAAAGGTTGCAAGGGGAGAATCCCATTTTTCTGGTGGCTTATCGATACCCAAAAAAACTACCCTGCCGCCCCGTTCATTGACGTAATCGTAGAACTTCATGGCATGATACATTTCCTCAAAGGCCTGTGCCTTCATCCACTGTCCCATTCCGTTTAGATTTTCTGCCTCAAAATAGGCCGCCATGGCAAAATAGAGGTAGGCGGAATAAAGCTCAGCTACAATCTGTTTGTTTATTGCCTCCTCGACTTTCTTATTGAGCATAATCCTTACCCCTTCCACAGACCGGGAAGATTGCAATATTCCCTCACCGTAAGACCCTTGTCCGAAATGTCAAAGGACGCTTCTGGGGCATCTCCCGGCTTAAGGAACTGGCGGTAGGCCTTGCCTTCTTTGTCGATGATCTCTACCCACTCTATGTAGTGTTTATCCTCCATGGGGTGTGAAACCTCCCCAACCTTTACCTTTACTCCCCCCGACGTGGACTCTAAAACGGGAACGTGCTTTTCCGTTGCGGCATCTACACTGTTTTCTTCAAAGAGCTTCATTGGCTGGCCACAGCAGACCAGCTCCCCATTGCCTGTGTGGATGACCTCAACTATGTTTCCACATACCTCACATTTGTAAATTTGCAATTTTTCTGTCATAACTCCCTCCCTAAAAATCGTTTCTAACTATTGATTACTTGGAAAACGGCATTTATGGCTTCCAGACTTCCCAAACCTTTCCTACCAGATCAGGGCCGGGCTTGAGTGTCGTCTTCCCCGGCTGCCACCCGGAAGGTGTTGCCTCCCCGGTCTTCCTGACGTGCTGGAAGGCCTTGATCTGACGTATTAGTTCCTCCACGTTGCGTCCCACCGGAGGAGAGAGGATCTCCATGGCCTGAATTACTCCGTCAGGATCAATCAGAAAGCGACCCCTGACATTCACCCCAGCCTCCTCATCGTATACCCCATAGATTCTCCCAATACGACCACCGGCGTCTGACAACATGGGAAAAGGCACCCCGCCCTTTACCATCTTGGAGAGCTCTTCCTCCTGCCACATCTTATGGACAAATTGACTGTCTGTACTCATTGACAGGACTTCCACACCCAGCGACTTTAGTTCATCATATCTGGCGGCAACTGCCGACAATTCGGTTGGTCAAACAAAGGTGAAATCACCGGGATAAAAGCAGACTACTACCCACTTCTTCTTGTAATCTGAAAGTTTTATGTTCTTAAAACCACCATTTAAATATGCGCTTGCCTCGAAATCCGGGGCAGGTTTTCCTACACTTACTGACATTTTATCCTCCTTTTGAGTTGCTGTTTGAACGACGGATGACTCATCGGCTTCCGATCCAGATATCGGCCCCAATGCGGGCTTAACACACCCTTCTTTTTCCTTTGCCATATTGACCCTCCTGTTTTTATTACTAAATCATTTTTGGCTCTCCCAGATTTTGAGCACCTAAACGTTTTGCCCCTGGACAATGGATTTAAACCCATTGACTTGGTGTCTTAACTGTTCTCCGAGTATTAATTGAACACATTTTTTCCCGAAGTCAACCTTTAAAAACTCAAATAGTTATATCAGGTACACATTAATTGGATGAACCCCTTTTTAAAAGATCACTTCTGCTTAATGAGGTAATTGTGCGAAGAGAGGGCGGCCTTTGCTCCTTCTCCCGCAGCTATAATTACCTGCTTAAAGGGCACGTGGGTCACATCACCAGCGGAAAAAACCCCGGCCATTCCGGTACGACATTGAGAATCTACAACAATCTCACCACTGTTGTTGGTGGTTAAGGTGTCTATGACAAGTTCAGAATTGGGAAGCAACCCTATCTCAACAAACACCCCGTCAACTTTTAGGGTTGTTACCTTATTGTCGTTGAGGGATTTTATTTCAACTCCGGTAACAACCGTGTCGCCTTTAATGTTTAAGGTGTTGTGTTCCGTAAATATCTCCACCTTCTCGGATGCCGTCACCTTATCCATCAGGATTGGATCGCCGGTGATGGGGGTCAAAGATATCAGGTAGCCTTTCTTTGCCACCTTAATAAGGTCCAGGGCGGCTTCCAAAGCGGAAGTTCCTCCCCCAACAACCGCAGTGTTGAGACCAGAAAAGAGGGGAGCATCGCAGGTTGAACAATACGCCACACCTTTTCCAATCAATTTCTTTTCTCCCGGCACATTAAGTGGTCTGGGACGCTTTCCCATGGCCAGAATAACGGTCTTTGCCTTGTAGAGCTTCCCGTTGTCACAAAATATTTTCTTAACCGAACCAGAAAGATCCACCGAGGTAACCTCAACCCCTTCCTCCTTCTGAACCCCATATTTTTCAACATGCTCGTCAAATCTTGAAATGAGATCTACAGTATCAATCCCGGAAAATCCGAGGTAGTTATCAATATCGAAGGTCCATGTAACCTGCCCGCCGATGTCTTTGCTGATAATCAGGGTCTTTAGGAGCTTTCTGGCCGCATATACTGCGGCACTAAGCCCGGCCGGTCCACCACCAATTATGATTAGATCGTAAATCTGCAGTGCATCCTTGGGCACAGGCATTCCCAGCTTCTCCCATAACTCCCCGTTTGCCTCAATATTTACGAGGTCTCCATAACCCCCTATTGGCACATCGTCTATAATAATCTGGGGGAGGGAACCGCTGTTTGTGATGGCCTTCATGGCCTCCCACTCTTCCGATCTTGGCAATACCTCAATCTCGGTAAATTCTATCCCCTTCTCGGTCAACAATCCCTTTGCCCTGTTACAGAAGGGACATCCATCCAGAGTATATATCGTGACTTTTTTCATAATGGTTCCGATTGGTTTCAAATTGGAATTTTTTACTTATTACGACAAGGCCTTTTCTATCTGCCCCTTATCAAAGCCAATGATTACTTCATCATTGATCTTAAATACCGGGACGCTGAGCCCCCCCTCGGTCAATTTCCTCATCTCCTCTAAGGCTTCCTTGTCCGTTGATACATCGTGATCTATAAAGTCAATACCCTTTTGCGAAAGAAACTCTTTCGCCTTTTTGCAATAGGGTCACGTAGGAGTAGAAAATATAATTACTTTTGCTTCTTCCATTTTTACACCTCTCTATTGTTATTGTCAACAAAACAAATCGCCATTTTTTATGCTTTTCTCATTAAAATATTACACTATTCCTCTTTTTCAAATTCGTCCACTCCCACCCCGCATACGGGGCAGACCCAATCTTCAGGCAGTTTATCGAATGGGGTTCCCGGTTCTATCCCGCCTTCGGAATCACCCTTTGAAGGGTCATAAACGTACCCGCATACCGTACAAACATATTTTTCCATAACCAAATACCTCCTCTTATAAATTTTTCAAATTAGCTGCCAATGTAACCACATACATGGAGTCCTATCTTATCAAATGCCTACTTCAGATCGGCATCGTTGGAGTAGCCCCGCTTTTCCCAAAAACCTTTGTAGTCTGTATCTATTAGCTCAATCTTCGTTACCCACTTTACCCATTTATATCCCAGCTTCGATTCCGCCACGACCTGAAATGGAAAACCTCGCTTTTCATCCAATACCCTTCCGTTAATTTTAAAAGCGAGCATAAGATCATTTTTTACTACAAACTCATAAGGCAAGGATGATGTATATCCATCCACAGCATGAAACACCACCGTCTTTACACCATCGCCCGGTTTTGCCTTTTTAAAGATGTCATTAAAGCGGATTCCCTCGAAAAGGAGGGTCTCCTCCCACCCCTCCACACAGTTTAAGGTAATGACTCTCTTCACATGGGGGAGGGACAATGCTTCATTATACGTCAAAGAGAGAGGATTTTCAACATTTCCTTCAACTTCGAGTCGATACTTATTTATATCTATCTTCTGGGGTCCCCCGATGGAATTGTCGTAGGAGCGGTCAAAAGCGCTAAGGCGTTTTCCGTCATAGTTTTTTATCTCCTCGCCGTTTGTGGAAATGGCAAAGGTGATAAAAAAGAGCGATGCAATGACAAAAATTGTTAAGGTTTGTGAAAACAAATTCTCTTTAGATTGTGTAACAAACATTTTATATACCTCCTAAAATGAACTTGACTATTTTAGGGCCTTCTTCAAAGTTTTTGTATCATAAATTGGAGCCCTGCATGTATACTCTTCGCAGATGAAGACCGTGGGCTTTTTGTTGTCGAT
>JAUWME010000311.1 GCA_030613285.1 Candidatus Zymogenus sp.
CAGTATTATATTCACACTTCGCCATTTTAAGGCACCTCGTTTTTGCTATAATTTGCAATTTATTTGCTTGATATTATCGCCGTGGGGGCGGGGTTCTAACCCGCCCTCCCTACGCAGGTGTATAAAACTTATCTATCAGAAATATACGGTTTTGTCAATGTTTTGGATTTGGGGGTAAAAGCATATTGAGATTGCTTCGTCGCAAGGGCTTGCTCCTCGCAATGACATTAATGGAAAAAGCATATTGAGATTGCCGCGCTCCCTGCGGTTGCTCGCAATGACATTATGATTTTATTTTAGCCTGGATTCCCGCTTTCGCGGGAATGACAGAAAGGAGGGAATCCATTATTCTGTCATTCCCAACTTGATTGGGAATCCAGAATGATATAAATGGATTCCATTTTACACTTTGGGCAAAAAGCATATTGAGATTGCAATCCCACACCCCGCTACACTACAGCTTCGGCTTCACCAGCACCAATATAGCCGGGAGAACCAATAAATCTCCAACAAGGGCAGTCAGCATCGTTATGCCGGAGAGAAAACCAAAATAGTTTGTGGGCTTAAAACTCCCAAAGAGGAGCGTCCAAAAACCGAGGAAGAGAATAATGGATGTGGTGACGATGGCTCTCCCGGAGGTATTGAGCGACAACCTGATGGACTCCTCGTGATTTTGCGTTTTTCTAAATTCCCGCTTGTAGCGGTTCAAAAAATGGATCGTGTCGTCCACCGCAATGCCGATGGCCACCGTCGATATCATCACCGTTGCGGTGTCGAGGTTAATCCCAAAAAGCCCCATGGCGCCCATCGTCATGGCAATGGGAATGGTGTTTGGGACTACCGATATCAGCCCAAGCCTTATGGACTTTAGCTGGATTGCCAAAAGGAGAAAGATGATAAAAAAGGCTATGGAAAACGAGACAATCTGACTTCTGATGATGTAGTCAACCATGTAGACATAAAGGGGGACGATGCCGGTCATGGCGCCGGTGAGGCCCGGCGGCAGGTTCGTCTCAAAATACCTGTCCGCCTTTTCCATTAGGAGTTTGCACTGGTTGGACGTGATGTTCTTTGCCCTTCCGCTGATGCGCATCCCGGAGGAGTCAAAATCCATAAAGTAGTCCAGCTCGCCGTCGGGGGATATCTCGTAGAGGAGCAAAAGCTGGGCGATACCGCCTCTCGAATCTGGGATGATGTAACTTTTTGGGTCGTTCTCGTTGATGGCCATGTTGAGGCGTTTTATTAGGTCGGTAACAGCAAGGGAGGTAGAGATGTCTGGGTCGGTGTGGAGAAACTTTTGAAAATCCTCAACGGCCTTCAATGTTTCAGGTTCGTGGCCCGTCCCCGCCTCCCCCTTGATGACAAACTCCACGGGTGTTACGTTGCCGACATTTTCTTCCATAAAAGAATAGGCGGCTCTTAAGGGGTGACTCTTTTTCATAAACTCGATGTCCTGGGTCTCAACGTTGATCTTGGTCATGTAAAAGATGGAAGCCAAAAACAGCATCCCCCCAATTATCACAATGGGAACAGGCCGGGCAGTCGAGAGATTGTAAAATTTATCGAGCAGGTAGGTGATGGCGCCCCTGCCTTCGTCCTGGGGGGTCTTTTTTGTTGGGAGCTTCATAAAACTGTAGCAGAAGGGGATAAAGGATATTGTTACTAAAAACGCCACAACAATACCCGCGGCGGTAAAAAGCCCGGTCTCTCTTACCGGCACCATCTGGCTGAGGCCCAGGGTGGAAAATCCCACGGCGGTGGTTACGGTGGTCATAAGACACGGTACGCCGATGACGCTGATGGTTCTGGTGAGGATCTTCCGCTTTGATGCGCCCCTGGGGTTTCTGGCCCGCTCGAAGTAGTGGTTGATGATGTGAATCGAATCCGCAACGCCAATGACCATAATCAAGGTGGGCACCATGGTGGTCATCATGCTCATGGATCTGCCGGTGAGCTTGTAAAGTCCCATGGAGATTCCAACGCTTATCCCAACTGCCCCGATGGCAATAAATACCGCTGACCACCGCCTCATGGTGATAAAAAGCGTAAAGATGGTCAAGAGGAGCGTGAGGGGGATAAACGTGAGGATGTCTTTTGTGGAGAGTTCGTTTAGGGATATGTTGAGGATTGGAATCCCCGATACGTGGATGGTGTCGCCCCATTCTTTCTCATATTTTTTGGCGATATCTCTCACTTCCCCCACAAGCCCGACTCACCTTTCATCAATGGCGTCGATGTCTTGAAGGCGAGCGGTTATCAATGCCGTCTTGCCATCCTCGGAAATGAGTGTGCCCACGTAAAGGGGGTTTGAAAAGATGCGGTTTTTGAGCTCTTCGGCTTCGGCCTCGGTTTTAGGCAGCTCTTCCATCAACTCCCCGATGTGGATGCCGTCATCGACCCCCCAGACGTCAATGGCATCGGTGATGCTGACGACGTAGGTTACTTCCTTTACTCTTTTGAGGTCTTTGCTGATGTTGGCGATAATTTCGAGATCACTGGGGTTAAATATTGAATCTGAATTACCGTTGGTTTTGAGCGCCAGAGATATAAATTCATCGCCGCCGTATGTCTCGTTGAAATTGGCGAATTCTTGCATACTTGGGTCATCTTCGACCAACCAAATTCTGATGGAGTTATCCATGGAAACGTCTTTCATTGTGTAGATGGAGATGGAGCAGATGCAAAAGGTGATTATTAGTATTGGGATGCGAAATTTGAGGATGAGCTCGGCGAATATTTTCATATCATTTCCAGTTTTTAGTCTGCTGCTATTCTATTTAAATTTATGAATAAGCCCAACAACTGTCATTCAAGAGTAATTTTCCACCTTTTGGGTGGTAAATGATGAATCGCGTTGTTTTAAAGTGAAGCAATAGCGTTTTTCTATTGAGATTTTCAAAAAGTTACCACAAAAGCCGAAAAGCATATTGAGATTGCTTCGTCCTTCGTCCGCCTAAGAGGCGTCCTCATTCCTCTTGAATGACATTAATGGAAAAAGCAGTATTTCCAACCACTGTCACTTCGATTTTGCCCGGCGGTTCGGAAGTACCCCGGTCTTGATTTCAATCGCCCCCTCAGGGCAGATCTCTTGGCAGCAGAAACAACGGATGCAGTTGTTGTAGTCGATATACAACTTTTTATCTGTCTCCGATATTGCCTTTGCGCTGCAGATCTCCACACACTTTTGGCAAAGGATGCAACCGTCGTGGTCTATTACGGGTCTGGGTGTTAGGGCTCTCCTCATAATCCTTGTAACAACCGTCGGCATCCCTCCGAGGATTTGCCCCGTGGGTGGAAACTTGAAACCGCTGACCGAAACGTCTTCTATCTTTTCGCCGACAACCTCAATCTTTGAAAAATCGGCGATTCCAATCCCCTCCCTTTTTGCGACCTTGAGCGTATAGAGAAGAGATGGGTCAAGACCCACGATATGGCAGGCGATTTCATCAATGGCTGTGGCGTCGGTTCCTGCAAATATCAGCCCCAGATCGACGGGATCACCGCTCCCAGGTCCGTTACCCTCCATTGCAACAATTCCGTCCATGATAGAAAGCACAGGATTGATGAGGTAGTGGAGGTCCAGCAGCATCCGGGCAAACTTTTCCGGGCGATTGCCAACCTTCAGGTGCCACTGGGATTTTCTGGCGCCCACGATGGCGCCAAAGAGGTTTTTTACAGCCATCGTCATTATCATCTGGCCGTGGGTCTTCAGCTTCGGGACGTTGATGATTTTATCCACCTCGGTTATTTCTCTTGCCACTCTAAATGACTTAAACATCCCATGGGGATTTTCAAGGTCTACGGGTTCATCAAACTTTAAGGTTTTTAAACCATATTTCTTGATTATCGGGGCGAACCCCCCTTTTTGGATACAGGCATTAAGACTCCCCATGGCGGGGCTGTCGCCGATCATTGGAGTCCCCCCGACATCGATGACAAGCCTCACCACCGACTCGACCACGGCGGGGTGTGTCTGGACTGCCTTTTCGGGAG
>JAUWME010000004.1 GCA_030613285.1 Candidatus Zymogenus sp.
TCCTCTTCTTCTTCAGATTCGAGGGCTTTTCTCGTGGGGTCTTCATCATCGACTACCTCTTGACCTTCATCCTAATCGGGGCCTTCCGACTTGCCATAAGAATATTTTTAAACAGCGGGGTCAATTTCAAGTCTCTTTTTGTAAAAGACAATGACGCCAAAAGAAACATAGTCATTATCGGTGCCGGCGATGCCGGTGAAAAACTCGCCAGAGAAATAATCGGTAACAGGAATCTTAAATACAGGCTTGTCGGTTTTATTGACGACAATCTCAAAAAAAAGGGGTTACTTATTCACGGCATCCCAGTGCTTGGGCCAATGGAAGACATCAAAAAAACAGCCTTTGAGTCTGGGGTGGACGAAGCGGTAATCGCTATCCCCTCCGCATCTGGGGAAAAAATCAAGAGAATTCTAAAACTCTGCGAAGAAGCAAACCTCAAGACGAGGACAATCCCCGGTCTTGGAGAACTTTTTGGAGAAACCATTAGCATAAAAAAGATCAGGGACATCTCATACAACGACATCCTAAGAAGGGAACCCGTAAACCTCGACGTTCAATTGCTTGAAAAATTCATTCGCGGAAAAAGCATCCTGATAACAGGAGCCGGGGGATCCATCGGGTCGGAACTTTGCCGCAAGGTTATGAAGTTCAACGTCGGAAGGCTTATACTTTTTGAAAGAAACGACACCAACCTCCACGAGATAAAACATGAAATAGAAAACTCGTACAAAGATATTCCGGTTGTATCCATCCTTGGAAGCATTACTGACGAAAAAAAGGTGGAGACGGTTTTTAATGACTATCATATCGACCTCGTCTTTCATGCGGCGGCCTACAAGCACGTTCCCCTCATGGAAAACGAACCCATCGAGGCGGTACGAAACAACGTCTTCGGCACAAAAATAGTTGTAGATATCGCATTAAAGCACAATGTGGAAAAATTTGTATTGGTCTCTACCGACAAAGCGGTAAAGCCCGCAAACGTAATGGGCGCCACAAAGCGTCTCGCAGAAATTTACGTTCAATCTCTCTCGAACACAAAGAAATGCGATTTTCTCACTGTCCGTTTTGGAAACGTGGTAGGAAGTTCAGGAAGCGTCATACCCCTATTTTTGAGGCAAATCGAAAAAGGGGGGCCTGTAACGGTTACGGATGCAGAGGCCACACGTTTTTTTATGACTATACCCGAAGCCGCAAGCCTTATCCTGCAGGCTGCAGCCATGGGCAAGGGTAGTGAGATTTTCATGCTCGATATGGGCGAACCTGTAAAAGTCTTGGACTTGGCCCACGATCTCATCAGGCTCCACGGAAAGGCACCCGATGTTGACATCGATATTGAGTTTATCGGTCTTAGATCGGGAGAAAAACTTTATGAGGAGTTGCTGGTTGAGGGAGAAGGGATCGTCCCCACCGACCACCCGAAGATTATGGTAAAAAGATCCATCAATGTCGATAGGTCGAGGGTTGTCAGAGACATTGACGAGATTAATCTTTTGATAAAAAAGGGCGATTCTGACCCTGTGATAAAGAAACTTGGTGAGGCTGTTCCGGACTACTTCCCAGAACGGAGTCGAAATCAATAAACTTTTTCTATAGTCACCATTATTATTAGTTGTTTTCTCAATCTTAAAAGTGTGATACTATTCCATAGGAATTGGTTTTATTAGATGAATATTATGTCAAAAAGACCGAAGTGGTGGCTCGATTTTGTGGTATTCGTTTGGCCGTTGACGTGGCTATCAGGCCGTGTTTATAAATGGCCTATATTGGGCACTCTTTTCAAATATTTATCGCTCCCCCTCTTTTCAAAAAAGAGGCAAAACTTAACATACATCCCCATAAACGAGGGGATTTCGGGTGCAGGCAGCACATACCTCCCCAGAGAGATCGTGGCGGAGCTGATTAAAAAGGCTTCAAATCGAGCAATCATTCATCATTGCACCTGCAGACTTGATCGCTCCTGCAAGGAGCACCCCACCCATTACGGTTGTTTGCTCATGGGAGATGGCGCTGCTGAGATTGGCCCGAACATCGCAAAGCAGGTGTCGGCAGAACAAGCCCTCTCTCATCTGGATTCTTGTTTGGAAGAAGGATTAATCCCCCTTGTGGGCCGAGCGCCCATCGACAACCTTATTTATGGCGTAAGCTTTAGGGGAAAACTGTTAACTATCTGCTTCTGCTGTAGATGCTGCTGCACAATCCTCAAATCTGGAAAATACCTCCCCAAGGAGATCCACGAGTCCATCGTTCCCCTTGAGGGGATGAAGATAGTTACAGCTTACGAAAAGTGCACCCTCTGCAAAATATGTGTGGAGGAGTGCTTTATGGAGGCATTGTCAGTAGTTGATGGAAAACTCGTTCGGGACGATGAGCGGTGCAAGGCGTGCGGGAGATGCATCACGGTATGTCCCGAAGGTGCAAACGAGGCCATTGTCGAGAATCCAGAATTTGCGATATCGGGAATAATGGAGAGGATAAGGGGTCTTATCGATTTCGAGTAGTTGAATTTGAGATTGTTTTTTAAACATAATAGGAACTTATAAATAAATTAAATTGGAATACTATATCACTATATCAATTTAATTGTTTTAGTAACTCTGTTAACGGTTGAGAGTATCGTGTGTATAACAAACATCTGATACTCTTTATGACAGGAGCGAAAGTATGACTGAAGGAAAAATTTCTGTCCTCCTTATCGAAGACGACCCCGGCTACGCCAGGATGATTCAGGAAATGATCGCCGAATTTGGAAAACCAGATTTAGATTTAACCTATTCCGATACTCTCACAAAAGGACTTGATTCTCTGGCAAAAGAGAACTTTGATGTTATTCTCCTTGACCTGACGCTTCCTGACAGTGATGGTCTGGAGACACTCCTAAGAATAAAGGGCCTTGTGCCTGATATACCAATTGTTGTCCTTACGTCTCTGGAAGATGAGAAAATCGCTTTAAAGGCCGTTCAGGAAAGTGCCCAGGATTACATTTATAAAGGCGATGTAAGGCCGACCCTTTTAATCAGAGCCATCAAATACGCTGTTGAAAGAAAACGGATGTTGCAAGAGTTACAAAACGCCTTTGAAAACCAAGAGACTGTAGTTAAAGAGCGTACCGAAGAACTTTCAATAATGAACATCCAGTTACAAAACGAGATTGAAGAAAAAAAGCAGGCAGAGCATGCCCTCAGAGACAACGAGGAGCTTTTAAAGGCAACCATCGAATCTACCGCCGATGGGATATTTGTCATAAACGAAAACGGTGAAGTAACACACTCAAACGCCCGTTTTGCGGAGCTTTGGGACATACCCGAAAAACTCTTGAGGACCAAAAACGATGAAGAACTCCTGAAGTTTTTTCTCGATCAACTTATTGAACCAAATGTGTTTCTCTCAAAAGTAAGTGGTTTGTACGGGACAAAAAAGGAGTCTCTGGATATTCTCAAATTCAAGGATGGTCGCATCTTCGAACGTTACACACGTCCTCTTGTTCGAAACGGCAAATTCAGCGGAAGGGTCTGGAGCTTTCGGGATATCACCAAATCGAAATTAACAGAGAGAAAAGTCAAAGATAGTGAGGAGCGCTTCAGAAACATTGCAGAGAGGAGCTCTGATATGATTTTTGAGATGGATATTAAGGGGAATATCACTTATCTTTCACAAGCCGCCGTTAGAATCACCGGGTACGATTTGGACGAAATTGTCGGTCAAAGCTTTTATAATTTTATGGCCAAATCTGAGGCTGAGAGGGCCGAAAAAATATTTAGCAGGATTAGCAAGGGAAAAAACATTGAGGGATACGAATTTGAAATTACAAAGAAGAGTGGCGCCATCGCCACAATAGAAATTAATGCCTCACCAATTTCAAGAAATGACAAAATATTTGGCAGCCACGGAATCGCCAGAGACATCAGCTATAGAAAAGAGATGAAAGAGGAACTTGACATACTTTCCATCACCGACACCCTGACTGGTCTTTTGAATAAACAGCAATTCCAAAAAAATATCAAATACGAGATGAAACGGGCCAAGCGTTCGTCATATCCCCTTACCCTCATACTTTTTTCCATTGATGATTTCAAGTCTTATGTCGAAAAGACCGATCGTGTTAAAGGAGATAGACTCTTAAGAGAAATTGGAAACACAATTGGGTATTCGGTAAGGGAAGACGTCGACAATTCCTATCGTATCGGGTGGAATAATTTTGCGGTTATTCTCCCCTGCACAACTGAAGAACAAGGATTGGTGGTGGCCGAACGGGTCGTAGTTATGATAGCAAGGAAGATAAAAACCATTAAGATCAACTTCGGAATTGCCTCTCATGAGGGTCAAAGATCGGCCAGTGATATAATCAAAACAGCGGAGAAAGACTTGAAAGCAAACAAATTATCTTAGCCATATGTATTATCTGGTAAATACGAAAAAGGATGTGCTTAATCGTGCTATTACTTATTCTATTATCCACTCAATTATTGAAATATTCTTCAACTGTGAGCATAAATTGAAATAAAACATGAGTATTTTTTGAAAAAAATAATTGACATTTCTCATAGTTTTAGTTACAATTCTACAATATAGAAAAACCATTACTCATTTTTGAATAAAATGATTTTAAGTAAATTGAATATACGGGAATCTGGTCGTTAAAGTTTTGAATTTCTATTTCGCATTTCTGCTGCATTTCTAAACACTCTTTCTGAAATAATCTGCTCTCATATTGTCAAATTACTATTCTATTCACAACGCAATCTTTCCACCAGCGGTTCTTACCTCTTTGAAAGAAGAGTGAAAACCAAATCGGCAATTCATTTGTATTGAGCAAATCGGACTGAACTCCTATCTCTTTTTAAACGATGCCAGGAATTATCCTCTACTTTGACTTTTTATTTCCATTCTTGTAGCTGGCTTTGCAGATAAAAAAGGAATTTGACAATTAACAATTCTATTTAATTATTGAGTTTAAACATCCCTATTTAACTTTAAGCAAGATAGGAATAATAGAATGGAGGGAACTCCCCTTACAGTCCTGCTCATCGAGGATGATGCAGGTTATGCGAGATTTGTTGATGAAATCATCAACGATGTAAAGGTATTTTCTCTGAAACTCCTTCGGGCAGAGAACCTTAAGGAAGGTCTTGATTGTCTGTCGAAGAATGAGATTGATATAATCCTCCTAGATCTAATCTTGCCTGATTCCAACGGCCTTGATACTTTTCTTCACATTAGGAACGCCACTTCCAACACCCCGATTGTGATTCTCTCTTCGATTCAAGACGAAGGCCTTGCCTACCGGGCTGTTTCCGAAGGCGCCCAAGATTTCATTTTTAAGACAGAGATGGTTCCCAACATTCTGGCCAGAACATTACGGTATTCAGTCGAGAGAAAACACATTGAAGAAAAACTCCATGAATCCGAAGAACAATTGATGGCACAGTATAAAAACATTCCGATTCCAACATTCACTTGGCAAAACAAAGGTGATGATTTCGTTTTAACTAACTTCAACGATGCCGCCCTTGAAATTGCTGATGGAAAACTCACGAAGTTATTAGGAAAAAACAGCGCCGATCTTTTGAAAGATGATCCTGAAATAATCGAAGATTTTAAGAAATGCTTTAAAAACAAGGCGACCATTAAGCGAGAGCTTGTATTTGATATCAAATCGACAGATAAAACCAGACACTTTGCCGTAAGTTATGCCTATTCACCACCAGATTTTGTTCTGGTCCATGCAGAAGACATCACAGATAGAAAGATAGCGGAAAAAGTGTTGAAGAGGTCACAAATTGATCTTGAACTTCTTGTCAAAAAGAGGACCCTGCAAATAGAGAGAGTAAATAATGAACTCATGCAAGAGATTGAGGAGCGAAAGAGCGCCGAGGATGCCCTGAGGTCTCTCTGGAAGGCCGTGGAAAGCATGCAGGTGGGGATAACAATTGCTGACCTTGAAGGAAACATTGTGTACACTAATCCTTCCGATGCGAAGATGCACGGCTGGGATGTGAATGATTTACTCGGTAAAAAAGCGCGACTGTTTGCGCCATCAGTTACTTGGGCTCCCCTGACCATGGAAAAGATCAAGAAATTAGACACCCATACTCGTGAGACTAAAAACGTTCGAAAAGATGGCTCGATATTCCCTGCGAGATTGACTTCCGATGTCGTAAAAACTGACAACGGAGAGCCAATGTTTATCGTCAGTACCTGCGTAGACATCACAAAGAGTAAAAAGATGGAAGAAGCCTTAAGGAGACTTTCCATCACAGACAGCCTGACAAACCTCTATAATCACAGGCATTTTCACAAAAGTCTTAAGTCCGAGATGAAGCGTGCAAAGAGAATGTCATATCCCCTCTGTGTCATACTTTTTGACCTCAACTACTTCAAAGAGTACAACGACAACTTTGGTCACCTTGCAGGAGATAACGTTCTAAAAAAGGTGGGGGAGATATTTAAGGAATCCATCAGAAATGGTGTTGACAGTGCCTACCGCATTGGTGGGGATGAGTTTGCCATAATTCTCCCCCATACAATCGAAATTGATGCCAAAGATTTGGCAAATCGAATCTGTACGAAGGTAGTGGCGAAGATGAAAGACATTGGGATAAGTGCCGGGGTTGCAGCCATTGATGGCAAAGTAACCGCCAATGAGTTTATCAATAGTGCCGATAAGGATATGTATTTTCATAAGAAATCCCAAAAAAAACAGTAAGAGCCAAAACAGACAGCCCCCCAATTTACCCCTCCCAAGTTTTACTTCAATTTAACGCCAGAGGCCCCAGTAACTTTGATAGGCTCCCCCAAATTTGAGAGAAATTTCACCCAATGACTTCGTCAGACAATTCAGTATTTCCCAACAACCTGCTCTCCTAACCTCAAACCACCACAACCCACACACCCCGTCACGCTCTGATGCGTCTTTGTCAAAACTGCACTATTGACCATCTTATTATTTTTAGCATCTCCTTTAAACAAAGATTTTCTGTTTCCTGTTTTACAAGTGGGAAACTACCTATCTGAATCAACATAGATTATTCAACCTTTTTTAAAATTTTGAGAAATACTCACAAAGGCTTTTTCTTGAGTTGTTCTTAAATTATCAATTTCATCCCTTTCAATTTTGTTCTTGCTAATATTCCTCTTAATTTGCTATAATCACAAATCTCAAAATGGCACAAAATCTTATCTCAATTAATGTATGAATTAAAATTAGGGTATGAAAAATAAATACATTCACGCCGGCAAAATGCTCCAACTCTGTCAGGAGGATTAAATTCTCAAGATATTAGCAAGGTAGAATAAAGGAATAACTATTATGTACATAGCAGAATTCATTCCAGCAATTTGTCCCAATTGCGGCGGCTCCATCGAGATTCCATCAGACAAGAAAAACGTTTTTTGTGTTTACTGCGGCACAAACATTTTCATCAAAGAACATTCCAAAGAAAGTAGTGAGACATCTGCCACAGGGAAAATGGAAAACCTCCTAAAGCTTGCCGACGAGGTTTTTGAGATGGAGCATTTTGAGGAGGCGTTGGAATACTACAACAAGGCCCTTGAGCATGATGTTAAACAATCGAGGGCTTGGCTGGGAAGGGGACGCGCCCAGGGGTGGTTGTCCAACCCCCGATATTTCAGGCATGAGGAGATGTTCAAAAGTTTCGATAAGGCCGTAGTCTATGCCCCAGAAAGTGATAGAAACTCCATTCAAGAGACCGCTTTTTCGTACATCATGGAGATAGTAGATTACCTCACAGGGGACGATTATCTGAAGGGGAAATCGTATCATCAAAGTTGTGAGATGATTTCATTTGCGTTGGAAACAATTGCAACTGTAGCAAGGGAATACCCGAAAGATGTGGAGATATTAAAAACAGCCATCAATTACTGCGATAAAGTATTTCGTAAAAACGAACGATACAACCATATATACGACGGCGTTTCTGCTTTTGGAAGTTACATTACAAAAAGGAAGACCTTTTTTAAGAGTAGGCTTACGGAGCTCGATCCATCTATGAAGCATTTTAAAGATGATGAGCTTAAAGTCAGTTTCTTTGATACAAATGCCTGCATTGTAATATACATATCTCTTGTATTTCTCTTTATACTGTTTGTTATTCTACTGTCTTCTTGCTAATGCAACTGTGCCAAAGGATTTAAGGGATACCCAATTGTTTTAAAAAAATGGGGGCTCCAGCAAGGGAGCCCCAAAAAAGAATTTGTGTTTTTTTATTTATCGTATTTGAAAGAGATATTCATCCTTGTACGATAGGAAGTTATCTTGCCGTTTTCAATAGTTACGTCAAATTTCGTTATCTCGGCAATTCTCAAATCCTTCACACTCTCCGATGTGGTCTCTACGGCACTAGAGGCGGCATCCTCCCACGACTTTGTGCTTGTACCCACAATCTCGATGATCTTATAAGTGCTTCCCATTTTGTTTCCCCTTTTTAGGTAATTTAATTGATTAAATTGATTAAATTGGTTAATGTTAAAAAAATTGAACTAACCTCAAAAATTCACCTCCTTTCACTTTCCTATTCGTTAAATCTATATCGATTTTACGTTGGGGTCAAGCACTTTTTTTGTTTGTATATTTTTTATTTGTAAAACGAAAACCTTTTCACTGCGAGTTGAAAGGTTGCTTTTTGAGGAGAAGAGTCGAGGCTTACGTACTTTTTAATTAGATATTATATATTGACTAAATCTTAAAGATCAACCGAACAATGTGGCCAATAATAAACGAGACACCTGCGACACCAAGACAAATGGCCACCATCTCAAGAAATCGCTTTTTAAATGGGAGGTCTTTTGCAACAGAGACGTAGTATGTAAATATCAAAATGACGATAATGGCGTTGGTTATTGTAACGGCAAGGCAAATGTACGGATTTGAAAAGATAAAGAATGGCAGGATCAAAACAATTACCGTGGCAACGTACGCTGCTCCTGTGTAAAGGGCGGCCTTTACCGGGTGCTTCTCTTCTTCCTCGCTTTTTGTCGCAAGATATTCCGACGCCGCCATGGAAAGGGAAGCCGAAATTCCTGTAACAAGTCCCACAACTGCGATGAGCTTTGTGTCCCGAAGGGCCAAAGTAAACCCTGAAAGTGCGCCGGTAAGCTCAACAAGGGCGTCGCTTAATCCCAGTACTATTGATCCGATGTAACGAAGGTGTTCCTCGTCGATCATGGCCATCAACCCCCGCTCGTGCTCGTCTTCTGCTTTTGCAATGTCCAATGCCCTGGGAATTTTATCAGAAATCTCCCCGTAGGCGATCTCCGCCCCCAACTCCCCCTGCTCCATTAGTTTTATTCCGAAAGTAAGCCCCAAAAACCTCGACACAAAGAGATAAAACCAAATCTTTACCCTGTTCGGTTTGACGTCCTCATTTGTAAACCCCCTCCAAAACTTGTAGTGATCTAACTCTTCTGCAGATATTTGCTTTAGAACTTCACTATTTTTACGATCTTTGGTCCTCTCAGAGAGTTTCTCGTAAATGATATGCTCGGTTATTTCATTTTTCTGGAATGAAATAACCAAATCCCTTGTCTTTTTGTCAATGTCCTTCATGGCGATTCTCAACTAATACTAATACAAAATAGGGGCTATCTTTGCAATTTGTAACATTGCTAAGAATAATCGCCCCTGCAATAAATTACCAAAATTGTTTGACTTTCACCTTCATCAATCAGCCTTAACAATTACCAGCAGTCCATGGACAGCGCCCTACTCCGGCGAAAGCCAACCAGTGATTTTTTTATAAGACTTTGTCTCGTAGTCTGCTTTCATAATGCAAAAGGAGTTTGGACCTCCGTGGTTTTCGGAATTGTAGGTAACATAGTGGATGAATCTCCCGTCGACATTTTCAAACGAGTTCATGGTTTTGATAAAATTCTCTCTTGTGAGGGGTTCCTCTGTCCTTTTTAACCCTTCCACCAAAAAATCCGCATAGTAAAACCCCTTCATGCTCATTGACCCTACAACGTTATCGGTCTTTTTGGCGTATTTACCAAGAACCTCCCTGTACCATTTTGCCGCATCGCTGTCACCAAAGGGGTCAGGGTTGTATGCGCCAACCATGGCACCGTTCCACGCCTCTCCGGTAAGCTCAAACATCTTGGTGTCGTTGACGGTGGTGGAGCCAATGTAAATGGGTTTATAGTCGAGGGCGCTTGAGGCCTTAACAAAGAGAGATACTTTGGTGGTGTGTCCATAAAGGAGCACCGCTTCGGCCCCAGAATTCATCATGTTAAGGGCGTGAGCGGAAAAATCTGTATCCATCACTTCATAGGGAACTTCGGCAACAAGACTAATCCCGCTCTTATCAGCAGCCTCCCTTGCGCCTGTGAGTCCCTCCTTGCCGAAAGCATCGTTCTGATAGAATATCCCAATTTTCTTCACTTTTAATTCGTCCATGATGTAATTTGTGAGTATCTTTGCTTCAAAATAGTGCTCCGGGGAACCCACAAAGACATTGTCTCGTGGTGGGGTGGATGGCGCCCGGTTTCCGGCGATAAGCCCAACCCAGGGGACATCGCTCCTGTCGATGTAATCGATGACAGCCCCGATGTTTGCCGCCCCAAGAATTCCCACAATAGCAAAGACTTTCTCGTCCTCAATGAGCTTAATAACGTTTGCCTGGGTCTTTGTTGAATCGTAGGCGTCATCAAGAACAATCAGCTCAATCTTCCTTCCGTTGATCCCACCCTCAGCGTTGACCGCATCAAAGTACGTCTTCATGGAGCGTTGAATAATCCCCAAAGTGCTTACGGGGCCGGTCTGGGGGCCACTTGTCCCAATCAATATCGTTTCTCCTGGGGCGATTGCACCCTCCACAACTTCGGGAACTTCTCCTGTGGGTTTTTCGGCACAAGAAAAAGTGGCTGCCAAAAAAACTATTGAAAGAAACAATACTGTCAACATAGGGAATATCGTGTTTTTTGTCAAATTTCTTCCGACTCTCATAATTAAAACCTCCAAATTAAGTAGTTTTACTCATCCATTACTTTAGCTATATGCTTTACCATCTGCTCCACAACCATCTCCATAACGGGCCTTGGCAGAAAATAGCCTTCAGCATCTTTCATAAAGATGTCGGTCAGCTCGGTGGTTGATTTCTTTATATCCCTTGTCCTTGCGTAGGATTCGTCCAAATATTTTCTCGTCTGGCTTGCCGACTCGATGGACCTCTTCATAAAGGTCTTTCCCTCATTTTCAGTAAATGCGCCGTAGTGCTCCGCCAAGTGGATTTCAACATCGTAGGTGGCAAACCGCTCAAGGGATTTTTGATACTCAGTAAAGTTAGAATTTCCCGATGCGAAGATGGCATCACCGAAGGGGATGCCGCCGGCATCGGAGGCAAAGAGCGCCTTCTCTTTTGGCATATAGACACCTATGGAGCAAGAAGAGTGGCCGGGGGCGTCGATGATCTCCAACTCCACCCCTCCCCAATTGACAACATCGCCCCCCTTGAGCGTTTCGTCCACAGGAAACGAGTCGTAGTTCAGGCCAAATTCATCGGCCCTATCTTCCATCTTCTCCCCAGCCAAAAGCCCGATGTTCATCTCTTTTATCGATGTTGCCACCTGTGGTTTACTCAAAAGGTCTTTTCCTCTGGGGGACGAAAAAACCTGCAAACCGTTAAAGTTTTTTTTGAAATATGGGGCAATCCCCACGTGGTCAAAATGAGCATGAAGGAGGATAAGCCTCTTTATCTTCGACTCGTCAATCTCAAAACGTTTAAGCTGTTTAATAATATCGGGCAGGATGTATGCCATCCCGCCTCCGATGATGGTGTATTCGTCTTCACCCACAAGATAGACACACGATTCTTCCCGACCCAGAAAGGTAATCGTGTCGGTTATTGGGCCGGGCTTGTTAATCCACATTTTGTATTTCCCTTATCTTTGTTCTTGATTCTATTTTTTCTTTTAACTTTTATCTTCTTTTTTAACTTGACATTCTTTATACACTTTTTTTATCTCTGAATCAAGGGTTTATCTAATTTATGTATTAAAACAATCTGGAGTATGATAATCTGAAGTAGTATATATATTTCATTAATATCAGAAACCGAGAGAACAAAACCTTGGGCAAAAAGAAAAAAAGAAAAGATAGAGAAATCCCCTGCAATTACCTCGCCGGGGAAAAAAGCGTTCGGGCAGTAACTCTGTTCAATGCCGTAAAACCGCACCTCATCTCCCTTTGCGAACGGCGCACCAATCAAGATAGCAATTTTGTTTTTGCAGAATTTACCCTGCTGGATATTACCTGCGGGACAAGCCCACTTTCCAGCCACATCTTGGAGGCATTCTTAGGCGTTTCCATCACCGGGTTTGATATGAACGAAAAGGCGATATTGAAGTGTAAATCGAAGTTCCCAAACCATTCTTGGACAAATTCACTCAGCAATAGTTTTGTCGTGGACAAATGTTACGATTTTGTAATCCACATCGGCGTCTCATCCCCCAGATACAATGTAGCTGAAATCCACAATCGTCTCATGGAAAACCGACGCGGGAGACCAAAGCTAATTCTTCTGGAATGGGGCGACAACCGAGAGGGGACTTGCGACACTAAGCAGACATTCGATATGGTCAAGGAAAGTTATATAAAAAGCGGATTTAGTATCATTGACGGGGGGAAGTTTGAATTGGACAGTTCTAACAATCTGGTGGACATCCCCTACCCAACAAGACGATACAAGATACTCAAGGAAGATTTTTAGAACAGTAAATATTACCTCACAACCCCAACACTATTGATTCTCTTTGCCTAATGCCTTGACACCTTCTTGTAGGACTCAATTCTGCAGCCAAATCTCTCAAACCTGATCCTGTTTTTTTTAAGCAATTCCACAGTTGGCGACTTAAACCTCATCCCCACTTCCAGCAAGTGCTCAATTTCATCGGTAGGTTTTTTTAGCCTGGCCGAAAGCTTTTTGACCAAAAGGTCAAACCGCTCTTTATCCTCTGGAGCAAATACCTTGAGGATGTACGTAACTTTGAACTCGTGCCCGCAAAAACGGCAGACCTTTGCGTCCTTGTAGATGTGCTTTTTGCATTCTGGACATTCCTTCTTCTTCGGCTCCTCAAGATCTTTCGTCTCAGGAATCTTGTGATGGGGAATATCGTGGAACTTTTGGGGATGCCTTACTTCACGCCTCCTATCGGCTCCCACATTCATTTTTCTTTGCTGCAAAATCGTTCGCCCGTCGATATAAAGGACGAGACCAAAAATTGTAAAGACAATACCGAGGAGTAATACCACCAATCTGTAACTTTTCAAAAATTGCTCTAATGTAAACTCACCACCAAAGGCAAACAGTAACGTGAGCAAACCGACAATAAGGAGAGTAATTCCCCAAAATATTCGCTTTTTCGCCATTACAACATCTCCCTTTTTAAGATCCACTTACATTACAAACAGGGTATTTAATTCTTCTCTTATTTATATTGCCAAACTATTTCTCCGCCCCTCCCTCCCGAAGCCTGGGATCCATAGCGTCCCTGATGCCTTCGCCCAGGAGGTTGTAACCGAGGACAGTAACAAGGATGGCAAGTCCCGGGTAGAGGGAAAGCCACGGCGCAATATCGATGGTGTCCTTTCCTTCGGTCAAGATATTTCCCCAGCTTGGAGTTGGAGGCTGGATTCCAATACCCAAAAAGGAGAGGGCGCTCTCGGTCAAGATTGCTCCGGCCACACCCAGGGTTGCCGCCACAAGGATTGGCCCCATGGCGTTGGGCAGGATGTGTCTAAAGATGATTCTCATCCCCCCCACACCCTGTGCCTTTGCGGCAAGGACAAAGTCACGCTCCTTAAGCGTCAAAAACTCTGCCCGCACAAGCCTTGCTATACCCATCCAACCTGTTATCCCAATAACAATCATAATGTTCCAGATACTCGGCTCCAAGATGGCAATGACCGCCAAGATAAGAAAAAATGCTGGAAAACAGAGCATTACATCCACAAAACGCATGACGATGGCATCCGCAATACCGCCATAGTAACCCGCCACCGCACCAATGAATATTCCGATTATCAGAGATATTCCCACGGCCACAAAACCAACCTTGAGAGAAATCCTTGAACCGTACACCATTCGGGAAAAAACGTCCCTGCCGGTCTTGTCGGTGCCAAAAACATATTCCCAGCTTGGGGAAGAAAGAATATTGTCGCGGTCTATCTCTGCCGGGTCATGGGGCGAAATCAACGGCGCAAAAAAAGAGACCAAAAAAAAGAAAAGGACTATTATTAGTCCGGAAAGAGCAAGTCTGTTCTTCAAAAAACGTCTTAAAAAATCTGACTTCATACCTCAAACTCCTTTTCTAACTTCTTAAGACTTAAATAGCAAGAATCATATAGATTATTTATCTCCACCGATTTCCCTTGAGAATCTCCACCGTACATTTTCTTTACCCAATATTTTTCACTCTGCCCGTTCTTGCTGCCCGCCCACGCTGACAGATCATCAACAACCTATCTATCTTCTTCCTTTCTGTAGTAACGCTCTACCATAGATATTATTTACCTCTCCTTACAAAGGAGAGGTTCAATTTTTCCTTTCATATAAATCTCCCGATTTATTGGCCTGACCTCAAATTACTTTTACCATAAAATACCCGAACTTACAATCACAACAAAAGGAAAATGCGACTAAAGAAGATAAAATACCTTGAAAAATTAGCTGTTATTTATTGGGTGTAATCTCGAAGGAAGTTTATTTACTAAATGATGGGCAGCCCTCTAATTTTATTTTGTACAATATTACACCTTCAATCCTCAAGCTTTTCCCTGATATCTTCGATTGTAATGTACTCTTTTTCAATTAGAATCTTTACCAGAGCCCGCAAAAGTTTGTTCTCCTTTTTTATCTCCCTCATATTTTCATCTTCTGGTGCCATTTCTTTTGCGGGGACCTCAGAACCATCACTAATATTAGCCGGCATTATCCTTTCGCCATCGTCATAGAGCACTTCACCCGACGAACTTATCTTTAGTTCATCCCCGCCCCTGATGATGGTCATAACATCCGCGTTATCATCATCGCCATTCGTACTGACAATCTCGGTTTTTTCGGCCTTCGTATTTGCATCTATATATCCCATTTCTACGTTGTAGTATTGGCCAAGAGCGCTTTTAATGGAGCGCTCTCTTGAAAGTACCGGTTGGATTTTGTATCCAGCCGAAAATTGTAATTCCTCAATAGCGCTTAAATCCAGTGGATCAGACATTGCGGTCAGGAGGGTTTTTTTGCCAAAGCTGAGCGTAATCCTAATCGGCACGGCCTTATATTTTTCCGCCATTTTCTTGGGGATTAACTTGATGACCTGAGGAGAAATTTTTAACTCGTCAATATCGATAATCGGTATTTCGAGGTGATATTTCAGAGCGGCCAGCAATTTATCTTCTGACATAATCCTCAAAAAGACTAGTGCTTCCCCAAGCCTCCCCTCCCACTGCTTTTGGTGTAAAAGTGCCCTATTGAGTTGGTCGGTTGTGATGATTTTCCTACTCACAAGGAATTCACCAAGTCGCATTTTTTCTTCAGCCATTTTTAGCACCTTCTTACTAAGCCATCTTAAAACTTAATAAGGAAAATTGCAAATTGCTATTTTACTAAAAATTCTGCAACCCTCTTTAAAACAATATATTATCAGCAAAACCATTGAACCCAGCCCAATCAACCAAATCAATCTGTTGCTGTCACCGAAAAAAAATCTCCAAGGTCAACATTACCACCACTTATTATAACCCCGATCCTTTTGCTCTTAACATCAATCCTCCCAGAAAGCAGACCCGCCAAGGAGACCGCCCCCGACGGCTCCACAACAAGCTTCATCCTCTCCCACAAAAAGCGCATCGCCCCAACAATCTCTTCCTCCGAAACCGTAACAATATCAGTCACATTCTTCTGGATTATACTAAATGTCCTCTCGCAAAGGTTTGTCCTTAATCCATCTGCGATTGTATCAGGATTGTCATTCTTTACTATATAGCCTGCCTCCATAGACCGATAAGCATCATCTGCCATCTTTGGCTCTGCAGCAAAAACATCAATCTTTTTGTTAAACCCTTTAGCACAGAGAGAAGTACCAGAAAGGAGCCCCCCACCGCCCACAGGAGCAATCAATAGATCAAGTCCACTCACATCTTCCAAGAGCTCCAGTGCCGCCGTACCCGCTCCGGCAATGATATTGTCATTATCATAGGGATGGACCAGCGTATAGCCGTGTTTCTTAATTAACGCCTCCGCAGTCGATATCCTTGCGGTTTCTGAATTCTCACAAAAGACAACCTCTGCCCCGTAACCCCGGGTTGCGGCAACCTTGACATCGGGAGAGCTTTTCGGCATTACAATGGTCGATTCAATCCCTAAAAGCCCCGTTGCCAACGCCACCGCCTGGGCATGGTTCCCGCTGGAATGCGCTACAACCCCCCTATCCTTCTCTTCATCAGAAAGTTGACTGATTGTATTAAAAGCACCTCGTATTTTAAAAGAACCAGCTCGTTGAAAACTCTCATTCTTGAAAAAAAGTGAAGCCCCCAATCTTTCATTTACCGTCCTTGAGGTCATCACAAACGTCCGATTTATGTACAGCCCAATCCGCCCTGCTGCCTCCCTAATATCCTGAATGGTTACCATATCTCTCCAAATATCAATACAAATATAAAATCAAATAGTAATTCGCCATCCTCACTATCTACAATACTACTTTTTTTCCGCCTTTACATAACACGTGTCATCACCCAGAGCCTTGCACTTCACTTCTTTTACAAAATAAACTTCCTTACCATAAGCCATATCAGCAATATACTGAATATGCCCAGTATAGTGATTACACATGGGCCTCTTGGTCTTTCGCCCCTTGCAGTGGATGCAATCAAATACGTCAAGATCATAAAGCTCTTCATCGTTGACAACAACCCTACCCTTCCCTGAACCAGCAACAAACAACTCAAGAGCCTTGTTAAATCGTTCTTTAGGAGCAAGGTCAAAAAACGAATCAAAAAGGTGGCCAATCTTGTCAACATAACCAATGGTAGTGTACCCTATCCTCCGCCAAATGCCATGAGCACCGTTTAGCCCCACAAGGTTCTCCACCTCGGAGTAAATACTTGCCTGTTCAGGGATAGTCATACACGGCTCCCAGTTATATTCCGGGGGGTTTTCATATATGTGTACGAGACCAACATTTCTAAACAATATCTTCGCGCCATTGTCTCCAAGGATTTCTCGAATCGCATCCAACCCACCCCGAATCCCAAGATTCGTTGCCATCCTCTCGTTTTCACTCATACTCTATCTCCTTTCAAAAGATATGTCATAATTATACAATATTTTAGTACAAATATAAAGAATTTTTACAAAAGAAATAAATTTTATTTATCACGCATTTTTTTCTAAAAGCATCGAGAACTTCATTTTTTATTCCCTTCAATTTTTTTTTTGACAATCCCCTCAAAACGTGGTACCAATTATCAAAGGTCACATTAATCCCTTATTATTTATATAGATACTGTTATGTGATTTTTATCACATCAAATAGTTCGATTTAGGGATATTTATTACAATCTTGTTGGGGGTTGGTTATCGAGGGCTGGGCGATAGTATGCGGGAGTGTGGTTAAGGTTGGCAGGGGTTGGAGTAGCAGGAAACAAACATAACCTTGTTAAGTGAGAATTTGAAAGATAATGGAATTAATTTTGCCTATTTATGGCACCAAACTAATAAAGAGAGGCTTTTATGACAAACTGGGAAATTGACAGAATTGGAGGGAAAGGAATTATAAACGTCTTGATGATTGAAGATGATAAGGGGTTTGCCAGGCTGATACAAGAGATGATCGAAAAAATGGGTGAGGGCATCTTCCATTTTAAGCATGTAGATAATCTCAAGAAGGGCCTTTCCGTCCTCTCCAAAGAGGATATTGATGTTGTCCTCTTGGACCTTCTACTGCCCGATAGCGAAGGATTGTTCACCTTTCTCAAGACCTTTAACGCCGCACCCGATGTTCCCATTGTAGTGCTGTCCGGTCTTGAAGATGACGAAACGTCAATTCTTGCCATCAGGGAGGGGGCACAGGATTTTATTTACAAGGGCTTTGTAAATAGAAATGTACTTATACGCTCCATCCGCCACTCCGTTGAGAGGAAAAGATCTTCGAAGGTACTAACTGCTGCCCGCAATATCCTTGAATCGGTCGTTGATAAAAAAAATGCCGAAGTTGAGGAGCTAACGATGAAACTCAAAGATTCAGAAAAAAAGAGAGAGAAACTCGAAATGCAATTGAAACAGTCCTAATAAGAAACGATTACGCTAAATAAGCTGCTCATATTAGCGATTCAAAATTGGTAACTTAGATTTGTGACGCGGTTCTTCTTTCAATATGTAAGTGATAAATTGAAATTGTTTATAACTTATTGAGATTGGTCGAAATATCGAGATTGATTGAAGCTAATCAAAAGGTGGAAATTGGGAAATTGGGGAAATTGATATTGCTACATTAACATAATTTCAATATCGATGGTAATGTAATACAATATTATCAAAAATCACAATACCCAAGATCCCGACGATACTAACAGTCCCTCTATTCCCTCTTGACTTTATCAACAGCAGCCCCAAACAGTCTAATCACCGACAACCCCGACAGCACCGGCCTTATCAACAGCAAACCCAAACAGTCTAATCACCGACAACCCCGACAGCCCTGTTTACTTCTTTTCTACTTTAAAATAGCAGGTATCGTCCCCTTTCCCCTTGCACTTTGTCTCCCTTACGGTGTAAGCCCCCTTCTTGTCAAAGGCCCATTCGAGTACGTACTGGACGACTCCTTCATACACGGAG
>JAUWME010000298.1 GCA_030613285.1 Candidatus Zymogenus sp.
AGTAAAGGCTAAAAAATATTTAGTGAAGATTAGATATTTGTCCCCTCGAATCTTCTCTTGACTATAAATATTTTTGTGGTACTGTGAATAGAAGGTTAGGCCTTGGTTTATGATTTATCATGACGAATCTTTGTGTTGTGATTAAGGATGCTAAAAAAATGGAAAAATCTTTTACAGTGGTCATAGAAAAAGATGAGGATGGCTGTTTTGTAGGGAGTGTTCCTGCCTTCAAAGGCTGTCATACCCAGGGCAAGACAATGGATGAGTTGTTAGTAAATATCCGGGAGGTTATTGAATTGTGCTTGGAGGTGGATGATGAAGTGCCAGATGAGCAGTTTGTTGGCATTCATGAAATCCATGTTAAGATATGAGACTTCCCTCAATTTCCTCCGAGAAACTTATAATTCCAACTCACTCAACCAACGTCAGCCACTTGTTGTATTTCTCCACCCTGCCGGCGTAGATTTCCTTCATCTTGTCGGCAATGGCAGTAGTTACAGGGCCGGGACACGCGCTTCCAATCTCCGCCCCGTCAATGGCGCTGATGGGCTGTACGTTAACAACACTCCCCGTGTAGAAGGCCTCGTCCACCCCCGGAAATTCCTTCGGCTTGATGTTTCGCTCTTCCACCTTATATCCCAAATCGGCTATTATCTCAAGGACAGATGATCGGGTGATGCCGGGAAGGACGTTTGTTGTAGTTGGGGTAAATATATTTTTCCCCTTTACAAAGAAGATGTTGGACGTGGCACCCTCCGCCACAAATCCGTTTGAGTCAAGCATGATGACGTCATCGTACCCCTTCCTTTTCATCTCCATCTTGGAAAGGAACGGGTTAAGGTAATTTCCCGTGGCCTTTGCATGAACCGGAACAACGCTGGGGTGGATTTTTACAAAGCTGGATATCCCCACCGCGACCGGTGCGGAAAGCTCCTCCTGCTTGACGTTGAACAGATCGTAGTCCTCCGTGAAGATGGCGATATCGACCTTTGGGTTTGACGGCAGGATTGAAAACTCGATTTGGGAATAGTAGGCAAAAAACTTTGCGGCACCTGTGGAGACTTTGTTCGCCTTTGCCGTTTCTACTACCGCTTTGAAGAGCTCGTCCTTATCTATGGGTACGTCCATGAAGGTGAGGTCGGCACTGTTATAGAAACGGTCGATGTGCTCCCTAAGGCCGAAGAGAGCAGGCCCGCTATCTGTCTTTGTGATATCCACGACTTCAAAGATTGCAGACCCCCTGCTGAAACTGTGGGAAAGGGGCGATACGTTGGTTTTATCCCAACCAACCAATTGACCATTTAGCCATGCTTTCATTTTATCCTCTCACAAATATCAGTTATCCAAAGGTAATTTGAGCTATATTCAAAGTAATTGCTCAGCCCCTGCCCAGAATTTTCAACTGTTTCTTAATAATTGACCAACCTTGCAACAATCAACCAACCCTTTTCAATTATCGACAGCCATGCTAATTCCAACAAACAATTGTCAGGGGATGGCAGGGGGGCTATTTCTTTTTTAGGATTAGTAGGTTTGGCAGCTCCTTACCTGACAGAAAGTGCATTGGTATTTGGCTGCCGTTTGCCCAAAGCTCGGCCATATCGTCGTAATGGGGGCTTTTGTAGTGTCCTGACTGGCCGGGTGGGCTGACAATTGTCGATTTTTCTATATCGGAGAAATCCACTATTATTCGGATAACGCCCCCGGAGATCATTTCGTAAGTGTTTTTGTTGTCCCACATGCCGGCGTTTATGGTAAAACCATCGCCATCTGTGGGAATTGGTTTTAGGTTGAAAAAGGATAACTTGCCACCCATGGGGTGCTGGAAGATCATCCTGTGGACTTTTTTCCATTCCCACTTGTTGGAGTCGTTGCCGAGCCTTGCGGTAAGTTCCTCAACGGCGTCTGTCATGCTTTTTCTTATGATGTCGTTTCTGGTCTCTGTTTTGTCGTCGGTACTGATATCATCATAGAGGGCGTTTTCGTTGTCGTTGATGATCCTTGTCAGGAGCAAATCGGGCACATAAACAATGTAGTAGCCGGACAGGTGTTCTTCCCAGATCTCTTCGCCCACGTCGTCTCTCAGGGTGTTTCCCATCATGTGGTAATAGAAGGAGCTAAAGAGGGTGGCGGCCGGGCTATTTCTATCCATGCCGAAATTCCATCCTTCAAAAAGGGCCAGGGCGTCGTTGAGCTCCTCGGTATCTTTGCAGGAGTCGATGATTATGGGCACCCATCTTTCTGCCACCACCGAGACATTATCCAATTGCAGTTTCCGGGCGTCTTCGAGGGTTAAATTGTCCAGATTTTCTACCAGTTCTTCAAAGCGCATCGCTCTCTCAAACATGTAGTAATTTGTAATGTGGTAGTCGGTCCTTTTTGGCTCGTTGTTAAACGACGCCAAATATCCCTTTTTGGGGTTCAGATCGTAGGGGAGTTTCTCAAAGGGGATATTGCCCACCCAGTCGTACTCACCGGTCCAGCCGGGGACGGGGAGCGTACCGTTTCCCTTTTTTCTGATGGGGGGCGACGCTATGTACTGGTAGCCGATATTTCCGTCGATGTCAGCATAGCCGATGTTTAGTGTCGGAGATTTAATGAGACTTAGGGCATCTCTAAACTCATCGAAGTTTTTTGCCTTCATGAGTTCGAGGGTGCCGGGGATGATCCCCACAGGATCGTTTCCTACCCACATCATTGCGCAGTTATCCGGGGCAAGGCTCATAACGTCTGAGACAATTGGGCCGTGCCTTGAGATTTTGACCTTAATTTTTTCCTCGACTATCCCAGTTTTCTTTTTTATCCTCAGAGTTTCTTCAATAATCTCAAAATCTTTATATCCGTTTTCGGTGAGATACTGGTTTGGGTTGTCAGGATTGATCTTCTCGATGAAATAGTCCATCTCGTCCACCCTGCCGTTTACAGTGCTGGTAGCGATGTTTCCATTAAAACCGAGGACGTTTATACCGGGCATCCCCGGAATTGATCCGCCTATGATGTCAATGTCGCCGCCACTGAGGCGATTGAGATAGAAAAGAGCGGGTATCTTTGGTTCCAGATCGGGGCTTCCCGTAAAGATTGGGGCGCCGGTTGAGGTCATTGAATCTGCAAAGATCATCCAGTTGCTGGCGGCTACTTCAGAAGGCATATGGGGGAGTTCATTCATTGAAAGATCGTTCATTCCTGTTTCAAAGCGGTTAAAAAATGACCGAACCATTTTACTGTTTCCGGTCAAAGAATCCAGCCCCGAAACTCTGGGGGCAAAGTCGGGAAAGGATGGCGTGATAAGCTCAAGGAGCTCATTGTTTGTGGCCTCTGCGATGTGGTATAAAATCAGGTCGGTTTTTTTGGCCCTCGAAAGGGAGTACGCCATGAGAATTCCCGGTACTACGGTGTCTTCCACCGTCCACTTTTCTGGCTTGGCCTTTAATATGGCATATTCCCTGGGGAGGTGCTTGACGGAATCAATGTAGGCGTTGACGCCGTTTGTGTATGCGATTACGATATCTTTATATTCTTGGGAAAAGTTCTCGTATTCGCGTTTTGCGGTTCTGTAAAAACCGACAGTTTTTAGAAATTTGTCTGTATCAATAGTAGCTTTGCCAAAAAGCGTCGACAATTCTCCTCGTCCCGCAAGCCTTGTCATATCCATCTGGAACATCCTTTCTCTTGCGGTGATGTATCCCTGGGCGAAGAATAGGTCATGCTCGTTTTGGGCAAAGATGTGGGGCACGCCGTATTCGTCAGTTCTGACTTCGACGTTTTCGATAAGTCCCTCAAGTTCGAGAGTTCCCGTATATTTGGGGATTGGCATCCGAAAGAATACTTGAAAACCCACGGCGATTATGATGATCAACAGTGCGGTTGCAATAAATGCGTATTTTACAAACTTCATTTTTTCCTCCTGTGATGTGTAGGGGCGAAAAATCTTTCGCCTCTACAATGATAAAAGACTACTGAAAAAAGCTAAAATTTTTGTCATTGCCTGCGGTCTCCTTCCGTATATAGACGATAGGGACAATCATTGTATTGTCCAAAAAAAGTATCTACTTCGATAAGGGGCTTAAGCCCCTTGT
>JAUWME010000266.1 GCA_030613285.1 Candidatus Zymogenus sp.
GGCAGAGCAAACAGCCGAAGCAAAAGAAGAAGGTGGCGACAAACCCGAAGGTGAATAATGCTTAAAAGGGGTTCCTGCAATTGGCGGTTCCCCCAGCGTTAACCAATTTGGGTGTTTGCAATTTTTGGGTGGTTGGATAAAGGGGTTGTCTCAAAATAAAGGTTGCCGTAATTAATAATCCAATTGAGGCTTATTTAGGCGCTGACAACTATTTGGGGTGACTGGGTATAATCCAACAATCATTTCAATGGATAAGGTATCTGAATTTATACTAAAAAGATGAAGGATAAAAAAACCCCGCTTTTGGGGGCGCACGTTTCCATTGCCGGTGGAGTTTCTAATGCGCCCATCAGGGCAAATGAACTTTTCACAAATTGTTTCCAGCTATTTACAAAAAACAACAACCGCTGGGCAGGAAAAAAGATAACCCCGGATGAATCGGAAAAATTTAAGGTGGTGGTTTCAGATGGGGACTTTTCGGGGGTTGCCGCACACATCGACTACCTTACAAATCTGGCGTCTCCCAAAGATACCCTGTGGGAAAAATCGAAGAAAGGGTTAAGAGAAGAGCTTCAAAGATGCGTAGCGCTTAATATCAAGATGCTCGTAATTCATACCACGAGCCACGGCGGTGCGGGGATTGAAAAGGGGATTGAAAGATATTCTGATGGACTGCGGGAGGTCTTGGAAGGGTTTGGCAGTGATGGGAAGACGGGGGAGGAGAATGTCATGGTAAAGGTGCTTCTTGAGACCGGCGCCGGCCAAGGGAATGGCATTGGCACAAGCTTCGAGGAGCTTGCGGCCATTATTGAACTAACGAGTAAAAAGACGGGCTTTAGGGATAGATTTGGGATTTGTTTCGATACTTGCCACGCCTTTGCGGCAGGTTATGACATCACCACAAGAAAAAAGTACGAAGAGGTAATGGAGGACTTTGACAGGGTGCTGGGGTTAGAAAACCTCAAACTCTTTCATCTGAATGACTCTAAAAAAGGCCTGGGGTCAAGGGTGGATCGCCACCAACATATAGGCTGGGGCGAGATGGGAATTGAGCCTTTCAGGTTCATCATGAACGACAAAAGGTTTGTTGAGGTTCCAAAGATAATAGAGACGCCAAAGGAGAAGGACTATCTCACCTACGACAGGATCAACCTTGATGCGCTCCTTGGACTTGTGGAAAATTGAAATACTAAATTTCTGGGATGAAGGTTATGGTTGGAGAATATAAAGACATTATCTACCAATTCACAGACGGTGTGGGGATTGTTACGTTGAATAGGAAGCGGGAGATGAACGCCCTTTCAAAAAATATGTGTCAAGAGCTTTCACACATAATGGAGGTTTTAGAGAAGGACGATTCTGTGAGAACTCTCCTCGTTACCGGCGGCAGTGATTTCTTTTCGGCGGGGGTTGACATTGATGAACTCATAAAGCTTGCCCCAAGTGAATATCAGGATCATTTTGAGCCGATAATCGATTATTACCGCGACCTTTACGATTTCCCAAAACCTATGGTTGCGGCGGTAATAGGAATTGCCATGGGTGGGGGTTTTAACCTTGCCCTCTCGTGTGATTTTATTGTTGCATCCGATACATCAATCTTTGCGCACCCGGAGGTAAAATTTGGACTAAACCCGATTTTCGACCCATTGTGGAGGCGGGTGGGGATAGCAAAGGCCAAGGAGATAACAATGACAGGCGAACCCATCGGTGCCCAGGAGGCAGAGCGGATGGGGTTGGTAAATAAGGTGCTGCCATCAGGTGAGGTGATGGAGGCGGCTATGGAGCTTGCAAAAAGCCTTGCGAATAAATCCCCAAAAGTGCTTTCGATGATAAAGAGGGTTTCAGACCTCGTCCCACGGCTGGACAGACGCTCAGCCATTGAACACGAGGTGGAGCTTTCGGCGCTTCTGCTTTCATACGAGGAAACAAGACTGAATCTAAACAAAGTTTTAACAAATTTGAAAACCAAGAAAAAGAAATAGAAGAAGATGAGCAAACTACCCTCAACCCTGATCAATTCGATCCTTCTTTCTGATATGACAGAGGGTGAAATTGACAGCTTTCTAAAATTCACCGAGAAAAAAGAGTTCCCCAAAAACAGCACAATTTTTATTCAAAACATGGATGGGGAATCCTTCTATCTGATTGCAGGCGGAAGGGGGGAGCTGACGTGGATGGTGACCGAGGGGACAGAGAAAAAATTGGCAGAGTTGGTTCCGGGCGAGTGTTTTGGGGAGATGGCTCTCTTTAACCCAGGCCCCAGGGCAGTTACGGCAAGGGTTGTTGAAGACTCTGAAATTTACATCCTGACAAAGAAAAAGTTTGACGAAATGAAAGAGAAGAAACCGAAGGTCTGTCTGAATTTTGTCATTGCTCTCTCAAAAAAGACGGCCGACAATTTGAGGGGCACAGTTAGGACGTTTTCCGATTCAATGAAAGTGGATGGTTGATGGGTACTGACAATCGCCAAGGGAATAGTGGTTTGAAATATCAACGGGATGAGCAACAAAGCGAGCAATGGGGTGAAAAGTGAGATGAAAAGCGGAGTGAGCATTTGGGATACTCTCAACGACAATATCGAAGTCAACACGCAGGAAAAAAGGTGGCCGCTGTGGATGTGGGCACCAACACGGTAAGGCTTATGGTGGCCGAAAAAAAACCGGGACATTTGGAGGGGGACGCACAGTCCTCCTTTGACGTTTTAAAGCGGGATTTTAAAATAGCGAGGCTGGGTGAGGGATTGGGCGTGAAGGTGGGCAGTGCGATGATTCTGGGACAGAGGGCGATTGATCGCACCATAAACGTCCTTACGCAATTTAAGAGGTCATGGGAAAAATTGGGGGTGTCGGACTATCGGGTTGTTGCCACAAGCGCCGCAAGAGATGCCAAAAACAGTAACGATTTCGTCGGTGCTGCAAAAAATATTGGCATTAGTGTGGAGATTATTTCGGAGAGGGAGGAGGCGGAGTTGGCTCTTTTGGGGATTGCCAGAACGGTGGATTTGAGCAATGGGACGGCGATGACCTTTGATGTTGGTGGTGGAAGTACGGAATTTACCTTGACCGAAAATGGAATGGTGGTCGATACGTTGAGTACAGACCTCGGTGTTGTGAGATTAATGGAGATGTTTATTGCCCATGACCCGCCTTTAAAAAATGAGTTGAAAGAGCTTGAGAAATTTGTGGAAAAAAGGCTCGGTATGGTGTATAATCGAATGCTCCAGAATAAATATTGTAATGGAGATTGCGGGAAGTTGGAAGAGGAGGATGGCGGTGGTGATGACCAAAGTGAGTCTCGACCCCCCTCGTATATTTCATCTGGGGCGTCTTCAATGGATATCTCGGTAGAGTCTTCAGTAGCGTCTTCGGTTGTGTCATCGGTGGCGTCCTCAATAGATATTCTTATTGGGACGGCGGGGACAGCAACAACACTGGCCGCAATGGATATGGGAGTCAAATCCACCAAAGATTACAATCCCACAAGGGTGGATGGCTATACCTTGAGTTATTTACGAGTGAAGGAATATCTGGACATTTTAAAGTCCATGACAAACAGAGAAAGGCTTTTGAAATATCCAGTTTTGGAGAAAGGGAGAGAGGATGTGATTACCGTAGGAGTAGTCATCGTGGCTGTGATTATGAAGATGTTTGAGATGGAGATTCTGACGGTGTCAGACAGCGGGCTTTTGGAGGGGATGGTGCTTGATCTGTTGGGATGATTGCTTAGGATAGTTTGTCATATTGATTTGCAATTTGCGATTTGCGTTTGAGATTTGATATTAAGGGGTGAAACATGGTGAAAAAGGCAGTGGAAATGGATAGCTGGGGGCTTACTTTTGATGATATCCTTCTGATTCCGAGGATGTCTGAGATTATTCCGCGGGATGTGGATATTTCGACCCAACTGACAAAAAGTATCAAGCTTTCCATTCCCCTTTTAAGTGCCGCAATGGATACGGTTACTGAATCTTCCATGGCCATTTCTATGGCCCAGGAGGGCGGGATTGGCATCATTCACAAAAATATGAGTATTGCTGAGCAGGCTCTCGAAGTGGACAGGGTAAAGAAGTCCGAAAGCGGGATGATTATAGATCCCATCACCATCGGACCAAAAAAGACAATCAAAGATGCCCTTGAGATTATGAGAAAAAACCAAGTTTCCGGGGTTCCCGTGGTGGATGGGATAAAGCTCGTTGGGATTCTCACCAACCGTGACCTCCGTTTCGAGACAAACCTCGATCTTATTGTAGAAGACGTGATGACTAAAGAGAATCTCATCAAGGTAAAAGAGGGTATCTCCATAGAAGAGTCCAAAAAGAAACTTCACGAGAACAGGATTGAAAAACTCCTTGTGGTTGATGATGAGGACAATCTCAAGGGGTTGATTACAATAAAAGATATAGAAAAGACGATAAAGCAT
>JAUWME010000342.1 GCA_030613285.1 Candidatus Zymogenus sp.
GAACCACCCTGCGCCAAGTCATCTTCGACATCGGCGGGGGAGTTTTAGATGGCAAAAAATTCAAGGCCGTCCAGATGGGCGGGCCATCCGGCGGGTGTCTTCCCGAAGAGCTTTTGGATACCCTCGTAGATTACGATGCAATAAACGCCACAGGCGCCATCATGGGCTCCGGTGGAATGATTGTAGCGGATTCCACAACGTGCATGGTGGATCTCGCCCGATATTTCCTCTCTTTTACCCAAGAAGAATCCTGCGGAAAATGTGTCCCCTGCAGATTGGGGACAAAGAGGATGCTGGAAATTTTGGAGAGGATTTGTGAAGGCGAGGGGGAGAGCAATGATCTTACAAAACTTGATGAACTTGCAGCAGATATAAAGGCGGCAAGCCTGTGCGCCTTGGGGGGGACAGCCCCAAACCCGGTTCTCACCACGATTAAATATTTCAGAAACGAGTACGAGGATCATATCATAAACAAAAAGTGTACGGCGGGGGTCTGTCCTGCACTTATCACCATCACCATAAATGCAGAGATGTGCACAGGTTGTGGCGCTTGTGTCAGGGTGTGTCCAAAGGACGCCATTGAAGGTGAAAAGAAAGAGCTGCATGTAATTGATCAGGTAGAATGTATCCAGTGTAAGTTGTGCATCAGTCGTTGTCCCACAGATGCTATAATAACAGAATAAGGAGTGAACGATGCAAGAAGTTCATTTGAATATAAACGGGGTTGATGTCATTGCCGAAAAGGGCTGTACTATCCTTGAGGCGGCAGCAGAAAATGGAATCAAAATACCAACGCTTTGTCACGAAGATCGGCTGGAGCCTTACGGGGCTTGCAGAATTTGTGTTGTGGAGGTAGAGGATGCCCGGGGGCTGCTGCCGGCCTGCACAACTGTGGCAACAGATGGGATGGTGATAAAGACCGAGACTGACGAATTGAAAAGGATAAGGAGCACAATCATTGAGCTCCTCCTTTCCGACCACCCATTGGACTGCATGACCTGCGAGAGCGCCGGCAGCTGTGAACTCCAGGATTTGGCATACGAATACGGTGTCAAGGATGTTTACTTTGTTGGAGAGAAGCACGAGTATGAGAAATTTGTTGACGGCCCCCTCATTGAGAGGGATTACAACAAGTGTATTCTCTGCGGGAGATGCGTAAGAATTTGCAGGGAAGTTCAGGGTGTCGGGGTCTATGATCTTATGAATCGGGGGTTTGACGCCGTTCCGGGAACGCCATTTGATAAACCCTTGGAAGAGTCTTCTTGTGAATTTTGCGGGCAGTGCATATCCACCTGCCCCACAGGAGCAATAATTACGCTGCCATCTGCCGGAAAGGGGAGAGAGTGGGAGATGGAAAAGACCAAAACCACCTGTACCTACTGCGGTGTGGGTTGTCAACTCTATCTGAACGTGAAGGATGGAAAGGTTGTTAAGGTAACATCAGATTATGCCCTGGGTGAGCCGAACCACGGAAACCTCTGCGTCAAGGGGCGATTTGGTTACGATTTTATCCATCACCCCGACCGTTTGACAAAACCGCTGATCAAAAAAGGTGGCAGGTTCAATGAGGCCACCTGGGAGGAGGCGTTGGATGTAGTCAGCAAAAAATTGTTGGACGTAAAAGAAAAAAACGGGCCGGATTCTATCTTTGTTCTCACGTCGGCCCGCTGCACCAACGAAGAAAACTACCTGTTGCAAAAACTCACACGGGCGGTCATCGGCACAAACAATGTCGATCACTGCGCCCGGCTCTGACACAGCGTTACCGTGGCGGGTCTCGCCACAGCGTTTGGAAGCGGTGCCATGACAAACTCCATCGCAGAGGTGGAAAAGTCCGAAGTGATTTTGATAACCGGGACAAACACCACAGAAAATCACCCGGTCATCGGCAGCATGATTCGTAGAGCTGTAAACAACGGGACAAAGCTAATTGTTGTTGACCCACGGGGGATTGAGCTTGTAGATTTTAGTGAAATCGCCATGAGCCAAAAACCCGGAACCGACGTCGCGTGGATAAATGGGATGATGAACGTCATCATTGAAGAGGGGCTTTACAACAAAGATTTTGTTAAAAAGAGGACCGAAGAGTTTGAGAAGATGGCTGAAGTGGTCAAAAAATACACCCCAGAATATGTGGGAAAAATAACGACAATCCCCAAGGATAAGATTATCGAGGCAGCACGCATATTTGCGGCCGGAAGGCCCTCAGCAATTTATTACGCCATGGGGATTACCCAGCACACCACCGGGACAGATAACGTTCTCTCTCTTGCCAACCTTGCCATGCTGACCGGAAACATGGGTATCGAGGGGGGTGGTGTGAACCCATTGCGGGGTCAAAACAACGTTCAGGGCGCCTGCGATGTGGGCGGTCTTCCCAACGTGTATCCCGCCTACCAAAAGGTGGTGGATAAAGACGCCAACAAAAAATTCACAGAGGCATGGAAACCCCTCTCCCCCCTGTCTGACAAGGTGGGGCTGACCGTCATGGAGATGATGGAGGGTGCCAACAAAGGGACTGTAAATGCCTTATATATCATGGGAGAAAACCCGATGTTGTCAGACCCAGACCTTACCCATGTTGAGGAGTCCCTAAAAAAGCTCGATTTTCTCGTCGTTCAGGATATTTTTATGACCGAGACCGCCCAGCTTGCAGACGTGGTTCTGCCGGGGGTGTCCTTTGCCGAAAAGAGCGGAACATTTACCAATACCGAAAGGCGCGTCCAGATGGTCAATGCTGCGGTTTCCCCCGTTGGGGAATCGAAGCAGGACTGGGAGATTATATCAGAAATCTCCACCAGAATGGGATACCCGATGTCATATAACGACCCAGAGGAGATATTTGATGAGATACGTACCCTCACGCCAAGCTACGCCGGGATAACATACAAGAGGATTGAGACCACGGGGCTGCAATGGCCGTGTCCCGTTGATACTCATCCAGGGACGAAATTCCTCCACGTGGATAAATTTGCCAGAGGACTGGGTCTGTTTTCTGCCGTGGAGTTTAAAGAGCCGGCAGAGCTGACTGACAAACAATACCCGCTGATACTAACAACGGGAAGGGTTCGCGCTCAGTATCACACAGGTTCGATGACGAGGCGATCAGTGGCTCTTGATTATCTCTCTCCCGATGGCTTTGTGGAGATAAATCCAAAAGATGCGGCGAAGCTTAAAATAAAAGATTCCGACATGGCAAAGATTGCCTCCCGAAGAGGGGAGATTGTGGCGAGGGCCTGGGTTACGGAGCGAGCCCCTGAAGGTGTTGTCTTTATGCCATTTCACTTTGCCGAGTCCGCCACAAATATCCTTACAAACACTGCACTTGACCCGGTTGGGAAGATTCCAGAATATAAGGTCTGCGCCGTTAAAATATCTAAGGAGGATGCAAAGGGGAAAGCAAAAAAGACAGGTTAAAAGACTGTCGGGGTTGTTGGGTATGTTTAAAAGGGTTGCAGGGAATTGTTTGGTAGGAGTGTTAAGAATTTTAGGGAGTTTGGGAAAGTGGCAAAGAAGAGACATTGGATATTTTAATTTCAGAATAGTAATTTTGGAGGAAAAAAATGACAGAGACTCATGC
>JAUWME010000293.1 GCA_030613285.1 Candidatus Zymogenus sp.
CCTTTTCATCCAAGTTGATTTTTTGATTATATTTGCTCGAAAAAAAAGGGGAAGGGGTATTACCCCCTATCCCCCAAAAAAAAGCATAGCTATGCTTATTTGTAGATGATCTCGAACTCAACTCTTCTGTTCTTGATCCTACCGGCCTCAGTGGCATTACTCTCAGCTGGCATGTATTCACCCCAGCTAACGGTCGTAAGCCTTTCTTCAGGCACTTCGTAAAGCGTAAGGGCGTCTTTTACACTGTCAGCCCTTTTCTGACCGAGCCAGCAGTTATACTTCTCGGTTCCGATTGAACATGTATGTCCCTGAATTTCTACGTTTACATCCTCATACCTTAACATGGTATCAGCCATATGGTAAAGGATAGGATAGAATTCTGGTCTAATGACATACTTATCAAAGTCGAAATAAATTACTTTACATAGTTTCAGTTTATCGACACCTTCTCCGATTAAAGCATTAGCTTTTGCCAGATGTGTCCTGAAACGATCAATCTTAAGTTCGTTAAGATGATGTTCAGCGAACTCAAGCTCGGCTTCGGCAATTGCATACTCATAAGGAGTACACGCCTTCATTCCCAATGCCGTGGCTTTTTCAAAATCAGCTTTGGCGGCATTAAGCGCGTCGTAGCTCGGGCCAGAGGTAACTCCTCCACACCCTACTAGAAGCGCTAACGCCATAGCGGCCAAAACGGCCACAAGGACTTTACCCTTCATTTATAGTTACCTCCATTTGTTAATCCATCATTGACAAGCAGGGTGAGACTGCTCTCGGAGGAGCAGCTAATGCTGCATCCGCCATGCTTTTGGACTTGTTAGCCCACTCAAGAGCCTGACACCAGTCACAATCACCAACTACTTCCTTAGCGCCACCAAGATAGGCTATGGCACTACCGGTTTCATACGGTGCATTTGTGATAGTTCCTTTGCTGTTGCACTGAGCTACTGCTGCTTCTGCATCAGCAATGGAATTTTTGGCGCCGGAATAACAACACCCCACAGATAAAGTTGCTATAAAAGCAACAATGAGAATACCTGCAAAAATTTTCCTCATCAGGTCTTTCACCTCCTTTCACGGAAATATTTTAAAAATTAATCTCCCAAAAAAACCCCAAAAAATTGCTACACCTCCCCCACACTCCCCTAACATTTAACAATACTATTATAACCGCAACCCCTTGTCAAGTAAAAGATGGGTTAAAATTAAATAATCTTAATATTTCTTCATTTTTTTATTCTCAAAAAAACTACATCATATTGTATTTAGAAACCTTTTTGAAACAAGATGTTGTATTATAACACTATTTTACAAATTAAATCGACAAAAAAAGTAATTTATTTTTATTTTATTAGTAAATCAATAGCAAAAAGTCCACTTAAAAGCGTTTTTAGGTCCTTTAAATAGAATTGGTTAGTTGCATCACAAAGGGCGTTGGGCGGGTCGGGATGAATTTCCATGAATAGGCCGTCCACACCAACGGCCAAAGCCGCTCTGGCAAGGGGAGGAATAAATCTCCTGTCGCCCCCCGTTATGCCATTTGCACCGCCCGGAAGTTGAACGCTGTGAGTGGCATCAAAAACAACTGCGGGGTGCTCGTCTTCTTTTAGTGGATATTTTTTTCCACCCTTAACTTTGGCAAGGCCACTTCTCATGATGGGAATCGATCGGAAATCGACAACAAGGTTGTTGTATCCAAACGTTGTGCCCCGTTCCGTTAAAATTATATCTAAGTTTCCGGTACTCTCAATTTTCTCCAAAATGCCGATGACATCACCTGGGGCAAGAAACTGGCCCTTTTTTACGTTGACTGGCTTTCCTGTTCTTCCCGCCTCCAGAAGCAAATCGGTCTGGCGGCACAAAAATGCGGGGATTTGCAAAGCATCCAAAACCTCGACTGCCTGCTTTACCTCGTCAACAGAATGGACGTCGGAAATAACCGGAACTCCCACCTCCTGCTTTACCTTTTTCAAAATCGATAGCCCGTCAACAATTCCGGGCCCCCTCGGAGATGAAAGACTCGAACGGTTCGCCTTGTCAAAAGATGACTTATAGACAAAAGGTATCTTTAACTCTTCTGCTATCTCCTTTATCTGAACAGCGACTTCCAAAGCCTCCCTCTCACCTTCAATTACGCATGGGCCGGCAATTAGGACAAAGGGTCTGTTCCCGCCCATTTTGATATTTCCAATGGCCACTGTCCTTGTCATTTTTTGGTTGCCTCAATAAAAGATACGAAGAGGGGATGTGGGTTTTGTGGTCTCGATTTAAATTCTGGGTGAAACTGACACCCCAAGAACCACTTGAGGCCGGGAATCTCTATGATCTCCACGAGGTTTCTCTTCGGGTTTGTCCCGGAAATAATCATCCCCTTATCCTTCACCTCGTCAATATAGTCGTTGTTAAATTCGTAGCGGTGCCGGTGGCGCTCGCTTATGGAAGTTGACTTGTACGCCGAAAAAGCGAGGCTGTCATCTAAAATCTCGCACTCGTATGCCCCCAGCCTCATCGTACCTCCGAGCTTATCAACGTTTCTTTGCTCCTGCATCAAATCGATGACTGGACAGGACGTGTCGGGATTAAACTCGCTGGAATTGGCATCATCGTGTCCGCAGACATTTCGCATAAACTCTGCCACCGCAAGCTGCATTCCAAGGCAGATTCCAAAATAGGGGATATCGTTTTTTCTGGCGTAACCCGCCGCCGCAATTTTCCCCTCAATTCCCCTTGTTCCGAACCCCCCCGGAACCAATATACCATCGGCTTTTTTCAGAAACTTCTCCGGCCCCTGTGCTTCTATTTCCTCGGCATCAACAAAGTCCAAATTGACCTTAAGATTGTTGGCAATTCCCCCGTGCGTCAATGCCTCATTCAGGCTCTTGTAAGACTCCACAAGATCGACATATTTCCCCACGATGGCAATGGTAACCTCACCCTTTGGGTTTTTCGCTTTCTCAACAATCTCCTCCCAGGACGTAAGGTCCGGTGCCTTGGTCCACATATTAAGTTTTTCCACGATCCTCTCGTCAAGACCCTGCTGGCTAAAGAGGATGGGCACTTCATATACATTTTTTACATCTTGGGCGGAAATCACCGACTCCACCTGAACGTTGCAGAACAGAGCTATCTTCTTTTTGATATCGAGGGTGAGTTCTTTTTCACCTCGACAGATGAGGATGTCAGGCTGAATCCCGATCTCCCTGAGCTTCATGACACTGTGCTGGGTCGGTTTTGTCTTTACCTCGCCCGCTGTGGCAAGAAAAGGGACAAGGGTAAGGTGGATATAGAGGGTGTTTTCAATACCGAGGTCCCACCGGAGCTGGCGTAAGGTTTCGAGAAAGGGGAGACTCTCGATGTCCCCCACGGTGCCCCCCACCTCCACAATGACGGTATCCACCCCGTTTGCAAGACTGATTATGCTTTGTTTTATCTCATCGGTAATGTGGGGAATAACCTGCACAGTCCCCCCAAGGTACTCTCCCCGTCTCTCTTTTGTTATTACCGAATCGTATATCTGGCCTGTAGTGATGTTGTTTGCTTTCCCCAACTTTGCGGTGGTGTATCTCTCGTAGTGACCCAGATCGAGGTCTGTCTCAGCGCCGTCATCTGTAACAAAGACTTCACCGTGTTGGAAGGGGTTCATTGTCCCAGGATCTACATTAATATAAGGATCGAGCTTTAGGAAGGTAACAGTAAGTCCCCGACTCTCCAAAAGCGCCCCAATGGAAGCAGAGGCCAATCCCTTTCCCAAAGATGACAAGACACCGCCAGTTACAAAAATGAATTTAGAACGCCTCATAATATCAATTTTCCTTCTTTTACAAGGTTCTCCAACTTCTCAAGATCCTCCGGCACATCAACCCCAACAGCGTCATAGGCAGTATTTATCACCTTTATCCTGTGCCCGTTTTCCAACACCCTCAACTGTTCAAGACTTTCGATCTTCTCCAAAGGCGTCATAGGCAGTTTAATATATTCATCAAGGAAATCCCTCCTGAAGACGTAGAGTCCAATATGTTTTTTGTATCTTGTAGAGTCAGGATCAAAACGCATTCTGTCAGAGCCCTTGTCATTCCTGAAAAATGGTATTGGGCTTCTGGAATAATATAGGGCATATC
>JAUWME010000492.1 GCA_030613285.1 Candidatus Zymogenus sp.
GATTAGGTTACTTCTTTTTCTTTTTTCTCCCCGGAATATAAACCTCTTTGGCCCACTTTTCAATCTCGGCCATAGCCTTGTTAAGGTTGACCTCGCTCTTCCAGCCAAGCTCCTTTCTTGCCCTGGAGCTGTCCACATTGAGGTTTTTGCCCATAACGCCCGCCGCCAGCCTCGTCATAGTGGGCCTGATGCCGAGGGGAGAAAGGAGAATCTCCATCAGGTGCCCAAGCCACCAGGCAAGTTTAAATGGTAAATTACCCATCGGCTTTTTCCCTATCCACGACCCCAGCGTTTCAATATATTTTCCCCAGGTGATGTCGTAGTTGTCATTGAAATGGTAAACCCTCCCGTTTGCCTTCTTGCTTTCGGCAGCGAGGATTGTGCCATCTACAAGATTTGTTATATACACAAACGCCCCGGGCTCCTTTCCACCATTTATCAATGGGAGGGGGCCGCGGTAAAATGCGTCGAGGATATCGCTGACCCAGACGCTTCCCGGCCCAAAGACGTTTGCGGGGCGTATAATGGTATATTCCAGATTGTTTACACTGCAGAAATCCCGTACAAGGTCCTCGGCGTCAATCTTGGTGTCGCTGTAGGGAATTCCAAGTCTCAAGCGTTGGGCATCCTCATCAAGGCCACCGATATCCCTGCCGCAGCCCAGAGCTGCTATCGACGAAAAATATATAAAGCGTTTAACCTTTCCTGAAGATTGTTTGCTCACCGATTCATAAAGGAGGTTTTCCGTTCCTCCGACCATGATTTTCCTGAAGACCTCCATCGATCCCCAGTCGAGAACCCGTGTTGCCAGATGAAACACGATGTCCACACCATCTGCGACGCCGTCCAAGGTTTCGGGTTTTGTAAGGTCGCCCCGGAATATCTCCACACCAAGTTTTTCAGATTCGGTGGCATCCTCATTTGGGAGGAAAAGGCCCCTTATTTCATATTCTTTACTTCTCAGTGCTTTTACTAAAAACGAGCCAATAAACCCGCCTGCGCCGGTAACCAGTGCTTTCATCGCAAATTCCTCAAATAGGTTAAACTGTTAAAATGTATCTGTTTCAATCCAATATCTTTTGTACTGTCTTGAATGTTTTGTATTACAGTTCATATTGATATCGCCTTATCTTGTAAAGTGTCTCCTGCGCCACTCGAAAAGAGCCGACACAAGGGCCGCCGTTGCGTTAATCGATTCTATTCCTTTCACCATGGGGATGGAAAGGGAACGACTTTTCCCCGATTGCCTGATATTTTTAGGAAGGCCCGGCCCTTCCAGTCCCACAACAAGCCCCATGTTAAACGGTAGGACTGCTTTTGCAATATTTTCACCGTTGGCATCAAGGGAGAATAGGGGGGCGCCACCGACTGCAAGGTCATCGATCTTTGGGCCCCAAAAAAACGGCGCCCGAAAAATCGAAGTACCGGCTACCCTGATACTTTTTACATGATAGGGGTTTGCAGCGCCATCAAGAAGCACTATCCGTTTTATTCCAAAGGCCACCGCTGTTCGCACCATAGCCCCAATGTTTGTCGGATCCTGAAACGGTACAAAGATGGTGATGCCAGCTGGCCATTCAGATACATCTTCGTCGCTCCATTGGGGGATTTCTCTTATCTTTACAATCAACAGGGGATAATTTGTCCCGGATGTGTCTATCTCGTTAAAGAGTGATTTTGAGAGATGGTATTTTGCAATATTCATGTCGTTGTTCAGCGATACATCCAGATCAATGCCGGGGGCTGTTATTATTCCCTCGACCTCTTCTGGGAATAAATCCAACGTTTCTCTCACCTGCTTTTCACCAGAGAGGATGGTAACCCCGCCCTTTTTTATGCCTCGTCCTGTGAGGAGACTTTTAAATACCTTAAAGTGGGGGTTCTTTCCGCTCTTAATCTCAACCTTCATCGATTGCCGTTCCCTAAAAAAAGTATCGTGGCGATTATCTCTGTGCTCCATTCTTTGCTCAAGACGCTCAAATACGATGAGTCTTCTATTAAAGGTCGTCCCGGGAATTTTGTACGAGATGTTGTCTTTACTCGAAAAGATATGATTTGTCCTGTCATCGATTTGTTAGTTTTCGCTGTCGGCAGACGGCCCTTTCATAAAAATGACCTCTTGTCCTTTTCTGAGAAAGTG
>JAUWME010000057.1 GCA_030613285.1 Candidatus Zymogenus sp.
GACTTTCCCGTTGCCATAAATCCGACAAGTACAATGTTCTTTTCCATATTTAATATTTAGTATGCGTTTACCCTGTCGAGGTAATTTTCGTAATTTCTTGAAATATCCTCAAAATTGTCGCCACCGAATTTCTGCAAAAACTCTCCCGCCAGCACCACAGCAGTCATGGCCTCTGCAACTACCGATGCGGCGGGAACAGCCATTACATCGGACCTCTCAGCTTGGGCATCAATATCCTTCTTAGATTCAATATCCACAGAATGAAGGGGAGTCATAAGCGTTGGAATAGGCTTCATGGAGGCCCTTAAAACAAGGGGTTCACCATTGGTAATTCCACCCTCCAACCCTCCGGCACGGTTTGTCTTTCTATAAAACCTTCGAAAATTGTCAAAATATATCTCGTCCTGGGCATCGCTGCCAAATCTTTTTGAAAGCTCAAAGCCGTCACCAATTTCAACGCCCTTAATTGCGGGGATACTCATAAGAGCTGCGGCAAGTTTTGCATCAAGCCGCGTGTACCATTGCTCCGGCCCCCCAAGTCCGGGAGGGAGTCCGGTAGCAACAACCTCAACCACACCACCCAGGGTATCACCTTTGCTTTTTGCCTTATCCACTAATCCCCTTAGAGTGTCGTCCATGTCTGGAACCGGTGTGGAAAATGGCGAATTAGATGCGCTTATTTTCCTCCCCTCAAATGAAACCTCACCGGGGTCAATTGCCACATTACCAATAGAAATTACGTAACCGATAAAATCGATTTTGAATTGTGATAGGATTATTTTTGCCAATGCCCCGGCGGCGGTTCGGGCCACCGTCTCCCGAGCACTTGCCCGCTCCAAAACATTTCTGAGATCTGTGTGACCATATTTCATTCCTCCAGCAAGGTCTGCATGACCGGGGCGTGGTTTAGTTACCTCTCGCCCCGATTGGACACTTGCATCGGGATTCATATACGGGGCCCAGTTTTCCCAGTCTTTGTTTTCAATCAAAAATGCAATGGGACTTCCCAGGGTATATCCGCCCCTGATACCGGATATGATCTTTACCCGATCCTTTTCGATGGCCATTCTTCCCACTCTACCATATCCCTTTTGGCGCCTTTTGAGTTCGCCATTGATACCATCTACTGAAACGGGAAATCCCGACGGGACCCCGGAAATTATGGAAACAACCCCAGGCCCGTGGGATTCTCCTGCTGAAATAAAATGAAACACTTTACAAAATACCTTTCACGTCGCTTTTTGCGATGTTACAAATGAAGAAATTACTATAAATGTGCCCAACCTTTGGATGAGTTAATAACGACACAGACGCTTTGCATTAAAGACGAGATTGGCACATCCAACTTCGTCAAGTCTTTTTGATAACAAACTTTTTTTAAAAAAAGAAAAGCGCGCCCTAAATAGCAAGGCACGCTTTAGTATCATAGTGAAGGTTCCCTTAATTATCGATACCAGAAACAACACCTTCGTTTTCTCTAATAATGGTGGGAGTAACAAAAATTAGAAGCTCCCTTCTTGCGTCGCTTGTGGTTCTTGTCTTAAAAAGCCATCCCAAGAGGGGAATGTCTTTGAGCAAAGGAAGTCCCAGTTCTGTTTCGCTTTTTCTCTTCCTGTAAAGCCCGCCTATTACCACTGTATCGCGGTTGTTCACCAACACCTCAGTGTCAATATTCTTTGTGTCTGTAATGTAATATGTATTCAGAACACCGTCTAAGGTTATGCTGACTGGATCACCCAATGTTGTGTGTGAAAGTACAATATCCAACTTGATTCTTTTATCCGCTGTAATAGTGGGCGTAATCTGAAGATCTGTTATAATATCGGTGGTTGTAATCTCTGCCTCGGTACTGACATTACCACTATCATCGGTAGAAGTTGAGACATTTCGTATGGGAATACTCCTTGTAATAGTCAATTGTGCGGCCACATTATTCAGAACCCTGATTTTCGGAGATTCGACAATCTCCACCTCTCCCATAGATTCAAGAGCCCTTAGTTGGATATCCAATCTTAGCGTATCTTCGAGGAGTCCAACTACAACCGACGCTCCCCCCACACCCAGAGCAGATGCTGGAACAGCGGGGAAGATTGCTCCAAAGCCGGAGTCGAACATGGTTCCAGTAGCAGTTGTAAAAGCATTTGACAGTGTACCCCCGGTACTCTTGCTACCACTATATCCATGATTAGCATCGTTATCAAATTGAGACATAACCCAGTTTATTCCAAGCTCTTCTGAAAAGTTATCACTTGCCTCTACAATCCTAACTTCAAGTCGAATTTCTGGAGTAGCAACATCCAATTTCTTAATTACTTTTAATATCTCATCAAGTCGCGAGGATATATCAGTAATCAACAATGATTGTGTCTGGGCAAAAGTCGTAATCGCTCCCCTATCGGTAAGCATAGGTGTAACAACGGCTTGAATTGCCGTTAACGAAGCATAACTCAAATCCACTTTTCTTGTAACAAGGTCTTCCAATTCCTCCTGGGCCCTTCTTGAGGCAAGCTCTTCTGTACGTTCTCTGGCAAGATCTACCCTTCTGGCTATTCGTACAACATTTCCCACCCTCTTCATCCCCAAACCCGTTATTTCGAGGATAAGATCGAGAGCCTGATCCCAAGGAACTTTAACCAAGCTTAGAGTAATGGTTCCTCTAACTCTTTCATCAATGAGCATATTGAGTTTGCTCACCTCTGCAATAAGTTGCAATACATTTTCGATGTCAGCGTTTGTAAAAACAAGAGAGATTTCCTTCCCTGTATATTTGGTTCCTTCCCCTTCAGTCTCTCCAAACGTTTCGCCTCCAGTACCTGAGGGGGCAACTACATCAGGTATTGTCGTGGTCGGTGTCTCTCCCGGTAAAGTGGCGGGCTGTGCCAAAGTTGTTCCCCCAGTACCGACGCCATCTCCCCCAATCTTTGTAGTCTCAGGAGCTAATGCCACCCCTTCCATTTTTGAAAAATCAACAATTACACTTGTACCTTCGGAAAAATAGTTGTATGCAACCCTCTTTGAAAGCTCAACAATGACCCTCACAGACTTCACACCCCCGACTTCGATAGGGTACGTTTTTACGCTTTTTATTGACCCATTGGATTTAGAGACATCAAGACTCCTGTTTAGGGAGCTGGCGATAAGGGCATTGTGGATATCGATAGCAACGCTCAAATCGGAGATCATTTTTGTTGTATAATCCGCCGAGCCGTCTGTAATGATAACGACCCTGGAAAAATCCGCTTTGTCTTCATACTTGACTTCGCTTACATTGACTGTCTTTCCCGATGGTGTTGTTCTTGAAGGAGTTGTTGTGGGTGCAGTCGTGCCGTTTTTATATGAAGTATCAACGGCATCGCCAAAGACTATCATCAACTTGTTTTCTTTCGAATATACGTTATAAGAATTGAGTCCACTTGAAATTCCTGACTCAAACACAAACCTCACTTTTTTTGGATGGGTTCCAATTCTTATACTTTTTACATCCTTATTCCCCACTTCGATCGATTTCTTTGGGTAATTACTCTCAACTCCACTGATATCTATAACAAGACGATGTGGATTTTCAAGGACAAACGATTCAAAGTCTTTAACGAATCCATCAGCTATGATTGCAATCACTGTACCGGAAGCATTTTCGGACTTTGAGACATTGATAATTTTTGTCGCTGGATTTGTCCATTTCTTCTCATCTTCTGCTGGAGCATTCGTCTTCGGCGTTGGAATAGTCGTTTTAGAAGGAGTAGTTGTTATTGTCCTGTCAAGTTTTTTTATCTCAATCTTAAGTTTATTGCCAATTTGTTCTGGAATAAGATAGTTTGTATCCTTGATAAGAAATATCTCCAACCTTGCCACATTTTTTCCGTCTGTCGTCATATTCAATTGATTGATGGTACTTATTGTTCCGTTGTCCACTGCCAACTTCTTTCCTGGGTCTTTGAAAACTGCGTTTGGCATATCAACCACCAATCTTAATGGGGATTCTAATCTATAAGGCGTGTAATCGAGTTTCCCTTCGGCATTTAGCAAAATTGTGACTCTATCCTTCGTCTCGGTAACCGATTCGACCTGAACCAACTTACCTCCCGTATTTTTCGAAGTACCTGGTCCGGTGGATGTAGTTGCACATCCAGCAATAATGACTGTAAGTATCATTATAAGGACGGACACAAAAGGAAGCTTCAGCAATTTTTTAAGAAAAATCATTTATTTTCCTCTCTTTTATTTTTTTTTCATTTTTACTTCAAATGATTTTTTTGGTTTCGATAATTTCAATGTCTCTATTGTCTTTTTAGAATTATATTTACTTGTGTGCTCGATTTCTACTCGAACCTCGTTTGGAGTTATTGAAACGACCTTTCCATTTTTAACCTTAGTACCCACATAGATGTTAAAACCTCTCTTCTTCCTATCGGAGCGAATCTCAACCATGGCCACTCCTGTATCAGTCTTTGAATCGTAAATTATCGCTTTTACTATTAATTGGGAAGTATTAGTTTTTTCCAGTGGAGTAAGCTCCGCTATCGGTTTTTTTGGCTCTGTCTCTATCTTCTCGACTACATTATGGGGCTTGAAAGGATTTCTCTTCTTTCTCGGATTATATTCATATTCATCGATAAATACTTTATTTGATGTGTTAGCTCTATCAGTTGGTTTTCCTGAACCTATTGAAAGGATGGCAACATCCTCTCCTCCGGTAATTACATTTGTACCTGTATCGCTATTATTAGTCCCCGCCGTTTCATTATCTTTGGTTGAATTATCATCCTTTTTTGCTTTTTCTTTATCTGTTTTGTCTTTGTCCACTTTGTTTTTATCTGTTTTATCTTTATCTGCTTTTTCCTTATCTGTTTTGTCTTTATCTACTTTATCTTTATCTGTTTTATCTTTATCTGCAGGTACTACGGGTTTGGGCTCTTCTTCTTGTTTTTGCAAATCGCCATTTCCTTTTGGCGGTGGTGTAGAATCACCTTTATTTAAAATATTTTTATCATCAGGCGCTTCTGTTTTCTTCTTCTTATCGGGTTCCAGCGTTTCACTGCTTTCCCCAACATCGGTGGAATTTACTGTATCACCATTTGGCACTAATGGAGAACCCCCGGCTTCATCACTGTTCGTCCCTTTATTGAAATTATCGGGTTTCTTTATTTCCTTCTTATCAGGAATCGGATCAAGTTTGCCATGGTATTTACTTTTCTCGTCCTTTTTCTCATCAGATTTAGGGAAAGGCAGTTTATCAATAATATCCGAACACCCTACCGAAAAGGAAAGAGACAAAAGGATTACCAACAAACCTACATATTTACTTATATTAATCATGTTATTTCTTCTTTTTAGGTTTCTTTTTGACTTTTTTTGGTGGTTTTTCTTTAGGAACTTTAAATGTTACTGCAGTACAAGTAATTTTCAGATTAATAGCTCCACCTTTACTTTTTTTCTTATTCATCTGAATGTTTCTAATAACAATAATTCTATGTGACTGTACGATTTCATTCAAAAATTTTGTAAAGTTGTAATAGTCACCATTTACATTTATCTTAAATGGAACTTCAATATAACCATCTTTTTTCTTTTCCTTCTGGGGATCAAACAAAGGAATGTCGAGATGAGACTTCTCAACACTGATTGTAATGTAGGATAAGATTGCGGGAATCTCCGACCCCTCTGGAATCACTGCTTCAAGAGACTTCAGCTCTTTTTTAAGGGCTTCAAACTGTTCTTCAAAAGCTATGCTTTCTTCCTTTACCTTCTTGAGCTGTGCATGTCTCTTGTTTTTTTTAACCAATTCTGCATTAAGTTTATTCAACTCGGTTAGTTTCCCTGAATACATTCCGAAATAGTATCCAACACCAATTAGAACCATCACTCCCAATAGGAATAGTCCTTTTTGATAAGGTGGTATTTTCTTCAATATATCTAATGAAATAGCCAAGATCTATATCTCCATTTCTTTCAATACTTCAAATCTAAGAATAACTCAAAAATTCTCACATCTCTACCAAATTAAAAATACACCAATTCCAAATATTCATCCGATATAAAACCATTTGAAACTTTAAGACATCACAACGAACCGTTATAAAAGACTCTTCAAATCTTTTTTATAGTTTACTGTTATTTTGCTAATTATTGTTATCCTTCATTTTACTTTTTCTTCCCTCATTTTTGGATAGTTAACCTTCATGTTCAAAGAAAAAGCATACACTGTAACACCCGACTTTTTACCTTTAGGTCTCTTACTTTGTGTAAGAAGAACATTCCTGAAAAAGTAACTCTTATCTAATCCTTCCATAGACTGAGCTAAATAATCATTGTTAGTAGTAAAACCAGTTATAGACAAATTCCTCCCATTCAGTTTAAGTTTCTCAATCCAGAGTTCTTCGTGTAAAACCTTTGCAAGTTCATCAAGCACCATGGCAGGTCCGTACCTCTCGGACCGAAGATTTTTAATAACTTTCTTTCTATTTTGTATTTTTTTTGCCTGTATTTTCTTGGCTTTGAGAGCTTTTGCCTGTACTTCCAATTTCTTTATTTTACCGCTTACAATTTTGATTTTTTCAGTTTTCTCAGCAATACTATTAGTTATCCCGATATGTAAAAAAGCGATAATTCCCAGAGTAATTAATAGTGCAATGACAGCAATAATAATTTGCTGCTGCATGGTATCTGTCTTTTTTACATCTCTTGTTGCAAGAAGATTTATTTTTATCATTTGTCGCCACCACGTCTTAAGGCCAAGCCAACTCCCACTGCACCAAATGGTGCAATATCCTGAATATAAGATGCGTCAAAGAGTTTCTCATCAAAATCTATATTTGCAAAGGGATTTAATATTTCCACATTAATGCCCGATTTGTCTTGAATAACACTAGGAAGACCGGAGGTCTTTGAAGTCCCCCCACTTAAATATATTTTATTAACCGCATCGCTGACTCCCTGAGACAAGAAATAGTCAATAGTTTTTTGTATCTCGGAGGCCACAAGATCTCCAGAAACTTGAGTAATAACGGTCAATAATTCTTCTTTAGATATGTCCTTTCCGCCCTTGCCAAGCTTTAGCGATTCTGCTTCTTCATAGCTAATTGAAAAACGTTTCTGAAGCTCCTCAGTATATTGATTTCCTCCAGAAGAGATATCTCTTGTAAATGCAGACACCCCGTTTCTAATAATGTTGATATTAGTAAAACTTGCTCCAATATTAATCAGCGCAATAACATCACCACTATCAAATTGATAATTGACATCGTACATATTCTCCAATGCAAAACAGTCCGCATCAACGACAACAACATTCAAGCCCGCTTCACTTATCACCGCAATATATTCATTTATTACATCCTTCTTTGCTGCCGCAAGCATTACTTCCATTTGACCGGATCCATCCTCCAGTGTTTCCAATATCTGAAAATCGATGTTGACATCGGAAATATCGAAAGGAATATACTGCTCCGCTTCCCATTGAATCGATTCCTCCAACTCCTCCTTTGACATGGAAGGAAGTGTTATCTTCTGAATCCTAACAGCATTGCCGGAAACAGAAGTAGCTACATCTTTAACTTTTACTTTTAACCCAGTTACAAGACTTTGGATAGCATCAACCACGGCAGCCGTATCCATAATTGCTCCATCAACAATGGTCTCAGGATGCAACTCGGCTATACCAAAGTTAGTCAGGTTATATCCGCGCTTGGACTCCACTACCTCAAGTAACTTTATTGAATTGGAGCCAATATCTATAGCTACCAGATCTTTCTTTTTCCCAAACATTTATTATTACCCAATCTGGTTACGAAGAATTTGAAAAAACCTTATCTTTATCATTCAGCTTGAGATCTAAAGCGAAGAGGATCTTCCTCTTAGTGTCCATACGACATTCTTTTCCTTTTTCAATTCTGTCAATTGTTAAAGGTGAGACACCAGCTTTTCTGGCAAGTTCCGCTTTGCTCATTAAAAGTTTTTCCCGGTAAACCCTAACATTGTTCTGATTTGAATTTCCATTCATAGTATTTCATCAAAAAAAAGTTGAAAAAATAAAAACCTTTTACTGCTTAATTGTATTATAGTAAAATTTGCTTTAATGTGTCAAGCATTTTTTTATTTTATGTATAAATTATATAAAATTATACTTACTTTATCGTGCATCTTGTACTAATGACCATTCTTTTAACTATATCTTGTGTCTCGCTCATCTCACTAATACACTCTTTTTTTATAGTTTATATCACCACACTTCTATCTCTCCCCCCATTCTTTGCTTCATATAATGCATTGTCCGCACCTTTCATCAGTGCCTCCACCGAAGACCAATCACCGGGATAGGATGCAATGCCGATACTAATCGTTACTGAAATTTTGACCTTTCCAACCTTCATCACATCCTTCTTTACTGCTTTTCTAATTCTCTCGGCTGTGGCCAGGGCACTCTTCTTAAAAATCTTTGGGAGTAAAACCGCAAACTCCTCCCCCCCAATTCTGCTTACAATGTCCACCTTTCTTGATGTTTTCAGGATAATAGCAGAAACTTCCTTTATAACTTCATCTCCAACCGAGTGACCATACGTATCGTTAATCTTTTTGAAAAAATCAATGTCAATCATCAAAAGCGACATTTTTTCTGAATATCTTTCAGCCTGCTCCCAATGCTCTTTGAGTGTCTGTGTAAATCTTCGCCTGTTGTAAAGCCCGGTCATCGGATCGGTTATCGCAAGCCTGTTTAGTCTCGACATCAACCTTAACCTAACCATCGATACCGCAGTCATGTTGAGAATCAATTCTATAATTCTGATATAGAACCCTGTGGGAATTTGCTTTGATCTCAATATCAAAACAAAGGTGCCAATCAGTTCCGTTTCCGAGGTTAAGGGGAATATTATGAATGCATTTTCTTTATCGATTTTGTATTTCTCACCAAAGACGTTTCGTCTTTTCTCCTCTCCTTTATACAAAAGATATTTTTTATTTTCTATTACCCAACCAACCAGCGAATCTTCATTTTTGAATCGCCCATTCTCAAACCTGTCTGCATCTTCACCCCAAGACGCAAGAAAGATACTTTCATCATCTCGTTTGGAGGTAAATACCATCGTTTTTGCGGGAAGCATCCTTTTTGCCGCTGCAAAAACAACATTAAGAACATCCCCCTCCTTTTGTGCTTTAGCAAGGTCTCGACTAATGTTGTAGAGTTCCTCAAGCTCACGAATGTCTGTTGCAAATCTCGATAGATGTACATTAAGCTTCTCAACCTCACTAACCATAAATGCCACAAGCTGAAAGAGGGAAAGTAATCCTTCAGAAACCCCTTTGCGTAAGTTGCCGTCAAAAACTAAAACACCCGACGCATCCCCCTTGATAACTGGCACCACTGCCAGAACCGAAACTCCACGAACAACATTTTTGTAATACCCCGGTTTTGATTTGCTATTTCCC